>NZ_JABMCQ010000050.1 GCF_013179575.1 Sphingobacterium shayense
CAATGCTTAGTGAACTCACATTGGCCAGTTCTATCGTTCGATGCCCCTAATGCTAAACCAAAGAACAGGATTTAGCGGGACAAATAGCTATGTTAAGTCTAACTTAAGCAGCTAAGGCGTAGTTTTCTTCGCCAGTTGTAAATCTGAAAGTTTATATTAAAGTGCAATACTAACAACGCACTGCATGCTTACATAACCATCGCCATCCTGTCAATTCCGGTCGACCCCAATTATGTATTGCAGACAAATTTAAGAAATAATGTTGTATTTTCACTATATTTAAAACAATTAACGACGTCATCGTGTTGTTGTTGAACATTAATTACATTATTATGGCTGTAGATAACAAAGACACAATTATTACCGATAGTTCAGAATCGCCAGCGGCAGTAAAGCCAGCAGCAACAAAGCCAGCGGCAGCTAAACCAGTGGCAGCAAAGCCAGCGGCAGCAAAGCCGGCGGCAGCAAAGCCAGCGGCAGCTAAACCAGCGGCAGCAAAGCCAGCGGCAGCAAAGCCAGCGGCAGCAAAGCCAGCGGCAGCAAAGCCAGCGGCAGCAAAGCCAGCGGCAGCAAAGCCAGCGGCAGCAAAGCCAGCGGCAGCTAAACCAGCGGCAGCTAAACCAGCGGCAGCAAAGCCAGCGGCAGCAAAGCCAGCGGCAGCTAAACCAGCGGCGGCTAAACCAGCTGCAACTAAACCAGCGGCAGCTAAACCAGTGGCAGCAGAAACTGCGAAAACGAAATTGGTTAAGAAAGAATCCTTGGTTGATCATGTTCCAGCGACTAAGTCGAAAAAGAAGAGTAAATCCAAGCCGGATAAAAAAGATGCTATAAAAAATGTAAAAGAGGGGACTGTTTTTGCAGAGAAAAAAGGTCAGAAAAAAGATAACTTAAAGAAAGATGACCCTAAAAAAGCAGCTGTAAAGGCGAAAAGTAAAAAAACTGTTAAAAAGGGAGATAAAAAGAAAAAATCTAGCGAGAAAAAGAATGGCAAAGGTTCAACTTCGAACAGCATCAAGCGAGAGGTTGAGAATTTATTGGAATTGTTACCTAGCAAAAAGGTTAAAAAGGCCGTAAATAATGCGCTTAAGAAAATAAAATCGAAAGTAAAAAAATCGACAAAAAAATAGCTATCAATAAAAAAAGTCGAGCATGACTCGACTTTTTTTTGTAATAACTTTAACTATCCGTGCTGGTTTGTTCGAACCTCGTTAGCATCGCGTTTGCGTTCACTGCGAATTATTAAGCGTAAGCCAGAGTTTGCCGAATAAAATGACCATAGCCAATTTCCTAAAAGTTTCCATTTATTGCGGAAGCCTGCGATCGGGACAAGGTGAATTAATAACCATGTCATCCATGCGAAAAATCCCTTAAAAGAAAAGTTTGGTAAATCAGCTACTGCTCTGTAGCGAGAAATGACAGCCATACTACCTTTGTCCCAATATGCAAATGGTTTTTCAGATTGGTTATTGTCTTTTGCTACAATATTTTTTGCAAGCAGCGTGCCTTGTTGCATCGCGACTTGGGCAAGTTGTGGATGTCCGTTTGGATAGCTTCCATCCGTAGTCTGAAAACAGATATCTCCGATGGCGTACACATTATCAAAGCCTTGTACCGCGTTATATTGATCAACAAGTACTCGACGCCCGCGCCCAATTTTGTCCTCTGGAATGCCTGGTAATTCTCTTGCGATTACACCTGAAGTCCAGATAAGCGTTTTCGTATGAATTTGTGTATCGTCGCTCAAAACAACGATATCGTTCTGATAATCTTTAACAGCAACGTTAAGCGTTATCTTTATACCAAGTCTTTCTAGCACGTCTTTAGCTTCTTGTTGAGCGATTTTGCTCATAGGACCTAATAACACTGGTGCAGCATCCACCAAATGAATCTTTGGTTTCAGTCCGGCAAGTTCAGGGTACTCTTTTGTTACGATACGATCACTAAGTTCCGCTATCATTCCGGAAATTTCCACACCCGAGGGGCCGCCTCCAGCAACGACTATATTGAGATAAGCGTCTCTATTGGTATCTTCCGGATGCAAAATATAATCTTCAAGATTTAACAATATTTTGTTACGAATCGCCAGTGCATCGGTGATATTTTTCATTGGAAAAGCATTTTTCTTTACGTTTTCCATACCAAAATAATTGGTTTCTGTACCCAATGCTAAAACTAAATGATCATACGGGATAACTCCTGCATCCGTATGGATTATATTATTCGCACTATCAATGTTGACTAATTTACCTAGATGAAAATTGAAATTTTTATTCTTTTTAAACATCTTACGGAACGGCATACTGATATTTGATGATTCAATAAATGCTGTTGCAACTTGATAAATTAATGGGGGAAAGAAATTGTAGTTGTTAATGTCGACAAGGGTAATGTTGTACTGAGACTCATTTTTTAAGGATTTGATGAAATTTATTCCCGCAAATCCACCACCTACAACAACAATATTTTTTTTATTGACTGCCATGTTAAGCTATTCGTTTTTATTAAAATATCTGCATTAAGTTGTTGAAACATCCAATTCAAACCCTGTCAGCAAATAATGTGCAAATATATTAAAATAAAAAGGGCTGCATCAATTTCTAAGCCCTTTTTTATAAGTTATTTTCTAATAGAAATTGCGTTTTTGTGAGCGTGTAAACCTTCAAGTTCGGCGAGAGTTTCTACTGTAGAACCTAATTGTTCGAGTCCCTGTTTATTGATGTGTTGGAAGGTTATTTTTTTAACGAAAGAGTCAACCGACACGCCAGAATAACTGCGAGCATACCCCGAAGTTGGGAGTGTGTGATTTGTTCCAGAAGCATAATCTCCAGCACTTTCTGGAGTAAGGTGTCCAAGAAAAACTGATCCTGCATTTACTATTAAATGGGTTATTGATTGCCATTCATCTGTCTCAAGAATTAAATGTTCAGGCGCATATTTATTAGAAAACTGCAACCCTTCTTTCAAGTCGCTTACCAGTACAGCGTATGAGTTTGCTATAGCCATTCTCGCGATTTCCGCACGGGGAAGAATTTCAAGTTGTCTCTCTACCTCCTGGTTCACTTGTAGTATAATTTTTTCGGATGAAGCGACCAAAACCGCTTGGCTATCAGGTCCATGTTCAGCTTGCGCCAATAGATCTGCAGCGACGAACGACGGAGTTGCAGACTCATCTGCAATTACTAGTACCTCAGAGGGACCTGCGGGCATATCTATACTTACACTAGAAATACTTTGAATAATACTTTTTGCCTTGGTAACAAATTGATTTCCAGGTCCAAATATCTTGTCGACTTTTGGGATTGTGTTGGTTCCAAATGCCATCGCAGCAATCGCTTGAGAACCACCGACTAAATATATTTTTTCAATTTTAAGTAGCTGTAAACAGTAAGCAACAAACCCGTTAATTTTTCCGCTTTTTTGCGGCGGTGAACAAACTATAATTTCTTTACAGCCGGCGATGCGTGCAGGTACTCCTAACATCAGAAGTGTACTCGGCAAAACGGCGGATCCCCCAGGTATGTATAGTCCAACTTTTTCAATTGGGCGTACTTCCCGCCAGCATTTTACACCCGGCATCGTCTCTACTGTGCGCTCTTTGCGAAGCTGGGTGCTATGGAATTTATGAATGTTTTGAAAAGCAATTTCTAAAGCACGTTGTTGATCACGAGTAATTGTAGAAGCTAAATCTGCAATCTCATCCTTACCCAGAAACAACTCACTTAGTTCTACGCAATCGAATTTACGAGCGAGTTCTATTAATGCACGATCTCCTTGATCTCGAACTTGATCAATAATTTGCAAGACTGTATCCTGAATGGCATTTGTGTCGTCGGTATTACGTGCGACAAGTTGATCTATTTCTGACTCTGTTAAGTCTTTTAAGGAATAGCTTTTTAACATTACAAGATTATTTTTTCAATTGGCATGACAACAATTCCTTGTGCTCCCGCAGCTTTTAATGTATTAATTTTATCCCAAAAATCGTCTTCCGTAATAACTGTATGAACAGCGACCCATCCCTCTTCCGCTAATGGAACCACGGTAGGACTTTTTACTCCATGTAACAGCTCGGTAATTTGCGGTAAATTTGTTTTTTCTACGTTTAGAACAACGTACTTTGTTTCTTTTGCGCGAAGTACAGATTGTACGCGTTGTAATAATTCACAAAGAATAGGGTTATTTTTTATTTCATCACGGCCTATTAGGATTGCTTCAGAATTACGGACATCGGCAAAAGGTTTTAAGCCGTTACTTTTTAATGTACCGCCAGTTGAGACGATATCACATATAGCATCGCTAAGCCCAAGCCCCGGAGCTATTTCTACCGATCCTGAAATCTCACGTATTGTTGCTTGAATTTTGTGCTCATTTAAGAATTCTTGTAATATCACAGGATAGGAGGTTGCAATTGCTTTTCCTGTAAGGTCATTAAGTTCTTTTATATCAGAGTCTTTAGGGACTCCAATTTTTAAGGTACATTTCCCAAACCCAAGACGTTGCAGGTATTCCACCTTTACCTGTGTTTCGTCAATAACATTTTCGCCAACAATACCTAGATCGGCAATACCCTGTGCTACATATCCTGGGATATCATCGTCACGCAGGAAGAGAATCTCTAAATTGAAATTGTTGACAGTAGTTATAAGCGAGCTTTTATAGTTTTCAAAATCTAGTCCACAATTTTTAAGAAGCTGTACTGATTTTTCGTTTAATCTACCCGATTTTTGGATAGCTATTTTAAGATTTTTCAAGATGAGGAAATTTTTATTGATTATAAATATTAATAAAAGAAAATATACCTAGGGTATTTCGTTCCACGTAGAAACACATAAATTACATATCGCCGCAGTGGCGATGATGAAAATGGGCGGAATGTGTGAACAAAAAAGGCATTTTTTATTAATAATGTAACAAAAGTACGTTATTGCTGAGTGTTTTGCAAATAGAAAGATGAAAAAAATATAATTCTGTTTGCTGTTCTCTTGATTCTTTGAGCAGTCTAAATTGAGTCTTTACTTAGTGTGTATTCGTAATTGTGTCGGTGAGGTTTTGTTTGTTTCAACAATTCCCCTGTTTTTCTTGCCCCTAATTTCTGCACCGCTTTTTGAGAGCGGATATTATGTGCTCCGACATAAAAAATAATGTGATCAACAAATTGAAATGCATAATTGATCATCAGCGACTTTAGGGATGTATTTATTCCGGTTCCCCAGTATTTAGTAGTTAGAAATGTATAGCCGATCGCCACTTGTTTCTTTTCTCGATCAAGATTGTAAAAGGCAGTGGCACCAATGATTGAATTGGATCGTCTGTCTGTTACTAAATATGCAATATCGCAATTGAGTAGCTGGTCAAAATAAAGTCGAAATTCTGTTGATAAATAGCGATTTTGATTTGGATGTTGTTCCCAGATTTCTTTACTGCTAGCAACTGAAAATAATCGTTGGTAATCGTCTGCTTTTAAGGGAACCAACGAAAGTTCTTTGTTTTCAAGTGCGATAAGATCCATTATTTGATGATCCTCTTAATTTTGTTCGATTTTTTTATCAATTTATGCAAAGCGTCATAGTCTTCATCTCGCAATTTGTCGTACAGCAATTGTAACTGCTTGATATGTTCCTCAAGGACCTCTAAAACGTTGGTTCGGTTTTGTTTGAAGATTGGTGTCCACATATCTGGCGACGATTTCGCTAGACGTACTGTCGATTGAAAGCCAGAACCAGCAAGTTCAAAAATTCTTCCCTGAGATTTTTCCTTTTCAAGTACTGTTAAAGCTAAAGCAAATGACGTTAGGTGGGAGATGTGCGAGACGTATGCCGTATGCATATCGTGTTCCTGAGCATTCATAAATGAAGTCTTCATTTCCAATTGCTCGGTTAAAGCGTCCGCAAGTTCAAATGCATCTTCATCTGTTTTGAACGCTTCTACATAGACCATCATCTTGTCTGTAAACAAGTCTGCTCTCGCTGCTTCCGGACCCGAGTATTCCGTTCCAGCCATCGGATGCGCAGCAATGTATCGACCTCTGTTTGGATGGCCTGATATTAAGTTTAATATATTCGTTTTAGTAGACCCCATGTCGATGACCACCTGATTTGTTACTTTATCCAAGATCTGGGGGAGAACTTTCAATATGGCGTCAACGGGTATAGTAAGTACGATTATCTTACATTGAGCAATCGCTTGCTCTAAGGTTAGGATTTCATCTACCAACCCTAGGTGAAGAGCTTTTTTCTGGTTGCTCTCACTTTTCTCTACACCGATTACTGTCGAGCAAAATTTTGTTTCTTTTAAGCGAATGCCTATTGATCCACCGATTAAACCGACGCCTACTATTGCTATTTTCATTTTTTATCTAATATTTTAGCTAGCTTTTAGCCGTTGAAATGCGGGCTAGCGCCTGCGTTAACACCTCTTCGTTGGCACATAAACTAATGCGTATGTATTGTTCGCCCATAGAACCAAAAATTCCACCTGGCGTGACAAACACGTGGGCATTTTCTAACACTTCATCGCATAAATCGTACGAATTTTTATAGTTGTCGGGTATTTTTGCCCATACAAACAGTCCTACCTGCTTCTCGTCGTAGGCACAACCTAACAAGTCCATAAGTTTATATACAAATGTACGACGATTAGCATAGACAGAATTTAACTCTGTATACCAGCTTTGATCTAGCTGAAGCGCCTTAGCTGCTGCAAGCTGTAGCGGTAGAAACATACCAGAATCCATATTACTTTTAAAGCGAAGAATCTCGTCAATTCTTTCTTTTGCCGCGACTAACATACCAATGCGCCAACCAGCCATATTGGATGATTTACTAAGGGAGTTTAGTTCTATAGCAACCTCTTTCGCTCCTTGTACTGCCAGAATGCTCTGTGGATGGTCGTTTAGTATAAAACTATAAGGATTATCATGACATATTAATATATTATGCTTTTTACCGAATGCAATTAGTTTTTCAAAAAGCGTCGTGGTTGCTCTGGCGCCTGTCGGCATATGTGGGTAGTTAACCCACATCATTTTAACCTTCGTGAGATCTAATTTCTCAAGCTGCTCGAAGTCGGGTTGCCAATTTCTATCAGCCTGCAGGCTATACGAAATTGCGGTAGCCCCGCTCAGGCGGACAGCACTACTATAGGCTGGATAACCAGGGTTAGGGATAAGTACTTGGTCACCTTGCTGAAGATAGGTCATACAAATATGAACGATCCCTTCCTTTGATCCAATTAACGGAAGAATCTCCGATTGAGGATCGAGGTCTACATTATAATACCGAAAATACCAATCGGCCATGGACTGCCGCAATATCGGAATACCTCTGTAATTTTGAGGATACCCATGGGTGTTTGCCTTTTGCGACTCATTGTTTAACACACGAATAACCTCCGGATGCGGGGGCAAGTCAGGGCTACCTATACCCAAGTTGATCACTTGCGCACCATTCTTATTCAGCTGGTCGATTTCTCTCAACTTCTTTGAAAAATAATATTCCTCAGTATGTTTTAGCCTATCAGCGACTTCGATATTCATGATGATAATTTTGAATTTTAGCGCCTAAATTACAGCTTTTATATAAAAAATATACCTTTTTGTTATTAAATATTAAATATAGGCTGGAATTGCAACGCGAAATTCAATTAAAATGGTCCGCGTTCTTTTTTTATTACTTTTGTAAACTTAATATTTTACATGAAGACATACTTTAGATTATTATCTTTTGCGAAGCCTATTGAAAAATATGCAATTCCTTATATTATATGTACTATTATTACTGTGATATTTGGAACTCTGAATCTGGCCTTGTTAGCACCATTGTTGCAGGTGATGTTCAAGAGTACCGGCGATGCAGATTTGGAATCTGTATCAATTGGTGAGAAACCTGGATTTGATGATTTAGGAGGCTTACTTACTTATTATGCGGATAAATTGTATTACGATATTGGTCCCTATCAAGCCCTCCAATATGTGTGTATTGTCATCGTGGCGTCGGTTTTTATCAGTAACCTATTCCGATATCTCTCCCAACGAATAATGGAGAATTTGCGTATTCATACTTTGCTGAATCTTCGTAAATCTGTTTTTAATAATGTGATGGACCTTCATTTGGGATATTTTACAAATAGTAGAAAAGGTGACGTAATTTCAAAAATCGCCTCAGATGTCCAAGTGGTTCAGTTTTCAGTTACGTCAACGCTTCAAGTTGCGTTTAAAGAACCTTTACAATTGATAGCATATGTTGTAGTGTTGTTTGCTTTGTCAACGAAATTAACATTGTTTTCGTTAGTTGTTATTCCGGTATCGGCCTTCTTTATTTCTAAGATTGTCAAGAAACTTAAACAACAAGCGCGTGAAGGTCAGGAGTCTTATGCCAATATGATTTCTTATCTGGATGAAGCACTATCCGGGATAAAAATCATCAAAGCGTTTAATGCAGTTCCATTTGTTAAAGATCGCTTTAACGGTGAGAGTGAAAATTATTCCAAAATAATGCGTCGCATGGTGCGTCGGCAACAAATGGGTTCGCCAGTTTCCGAATTGCTAGGAGTGATGATGGTGGCTTTAATATTACTTTATGGTGGAAGTCTGGTATTGAGTGGGCAGGGAGATTTAAAAGCCTCAGAATTCATTACTTATATTGCTATATTTTCACAAGTAATGCGCCCTGCGAAGGCATTGACGGACGCTTTCTCAAATATTCATAATGGTATTGCTGCTGGAGAACGAGTTTTAGAATTAATCGACGAAAAAAGCAAAATTGTAGACAAGCCCGATGCGAAAATTATTGATACCTTTAAAAATGGTATCCATTTTAAAGATGTTGGTTTTTCTTATGGTGAGAAGAAGATACTCAATAATATAAATTTAACCATAAATAAGGGGCAAACGGTGGCTCTAGTCGGTCCCTCAGGAGGAGGGAAGTCTACATTGGTAGATTTGATTCCTCGTTTCATGGACGTCGACGAGGGACAGGTACTTTTTGACGGAATTGATATAAGAAATCTTTCGCAGGAATCTTTGCGAAATCAAATTGGAACAGTAAATCAGGAGTCAATTCTTTTTAATGATACCATTTTTAATAATATTGCATTTGCAAAACCAGATGCGACAATGTTAGAAGTAGAGAATGCAGCCAGGATTGCAAACGCACATGACTTTATTTTGAAATCGGAGAACGGTTATCAGACAAATATTGGTGATCGCGGTGCAAAGCTTTCAGGAGGACAACGTCAACGTATATGTATCGCTAGAGCGGTTCTACGTAATCCACCGGTTATGTTACTAGATGAAGCAACGTCTGCACTAGATACCGAATCCGAAAAATTGGTGCAGGATTCGTTATACAAATTGATGGAGAACAGAACTACGGTTGTCATTGCTCACCGTTTGAGTACTATTCAGAATGCGGACAAAATTGTGGTTATTGAGGCTGGAAGTATTGTTGAAACTGGTAGTCATCAGGAGTTGCTTGGCATTGAAGGTTTATATAAGCGATTGATAGACATGCAGCAATTTGCTGATTAAGATAGAAAACCGACTATAAAGTCGCTTTTTTCTTGCCGATTTGGTACATTTGTTAGGTTAGAGAGACAATATATGGATGCAAGGGAAAAACTTGATTTTTTAATCCAAGATAAGAATTTGGATACCGATCTAAGAGAGATCGCTCAAATGGTTCTTGAAGGTCAACGTATTGATTTTCAGAAGGGTGTTGTCTTGTACGAACGCGGAGAGTTGGGCTACTTGGGAGTTCTAGCAAATTATATTCGAGAGAAGAAACACGGTGATTATACCTATTTCAACCGAAACTTTCATATAGAACCCACGAATGTTTGCGTTTACGATTGTAAGTTTTGCGCCTACTCGCGATTAATTAAGGAGCGTGATCAAGGGTGGGAAATGGATGTCGATGGAATGATAGATATCGTCAAGAAATATGACGATGAGCCTGTTACGGAAGTTCATATAACCGGTGGTGTCGTGCCGAAACAAGATTTAAAGTTTTATGCTGAATTCTTTCGTCGGTGTAAGGAACATCGACCGGATTTGCATATCAAAGGTTTGACACCAGTTGAATACTATTATATCTTTAAAAAGGCGAAGTTGAGTCATTATGAAGGGCTTAAGTTTTTAAAGGAGTGTGGATTGGATTCTATGCCTGGAGGTGGTGCTGAGATTTTTCATACTGAGATTCGATCGAAAATTGCTGGGGATAAATGTACCAGCGAACAATGGCTTGATATCCATGAGCAAGCGCACTCGTTGGGTATGCGAACCAATGCGACAATGTTATATGGACATATTGAAGCTTTCTGGCACAGAGTGGATCATATGGAGCGATTGCGGCAACTCCAAGATAAGACAGGTGGTTTCCAGACATTTATTCCATTGAAGTTTCGTAATCAGGGACATCAAATGTCGCACGTTCCCGAGGTGTCTGTGGTCGAAGATCTACGAAATTATGCGATTGCCCGTATTTACTTGGATAATTTTGAACATATCAAAGCGTATTGGGCAATGATATCGCGTGACACTGCGCAACTATCGTTGGCTTTCGGCGTAAATGATATTGATGGTACATTGGATGACACGACAAAAATTTATTCGATGGCTGGAGCAGAAGAGCAGAATCCTGGTATGAGTACACAGCAGTTGGTTGAACTGATAAAGAACGTCGGACGTCATCCTATTGAGAGAGATACATTATATGGTGTGATTACAGATTATAAGGACGTAGTTTTCCAGGATAATAAGAAAGCAAATTACTATTCCTTACCTGTAGTAGAGTAATATACATTGAAAAAAAAGACGTTTTATTTTATACGCCATGGGCAGACGGATCTAAATCTGCGTGGTATTGTGCAAGGCAGAGGGGTAGACTCACCATTAAATGACACAGGTCATAAGCAAGCAAGGGCATTTTATCAGACATACAAAGATATACCATTTGATAAAATTTATACATCTACCTTATTGAGAACAAAACAGACCGTAGCTCAATTTACCCTAGATGGGGTACCAACGGAGGAACACTATGGATTAGACGAAATTTCATGGGGGGTGTATGAAGGGAAAGAACAAGATGAAGGGGTTATTTCTGGTTTTGAAAAAATAGTTTCGAGTTGGAGGGCCGGATATTTGGATTTGGGGATAGAACGGGGCGAGTCTCCTAATGAACTTGTCGAACGACAAAAATTGGCGATCGAATTTATGCTTTCCAAAGAAGACGAAGAGATTATTTTAGTGTGTATGCATGGCCGTGCTCTTCGCATTATGTTATGTCATTTGACTGGAACTCCGGTAAGTATGATGGATGATTTTCCTCACACAAACACGGCGCTTTATGTGCTTGAATTTCAAAGTGGTCAATTTACCATTCGCGACCATTACAACGTACAACATTTGAACAATTTAAAATGAAGAAAATAGCGATATCCGCTGTCTCTTATACCAATACCCTACCTTTTTTGCAGGGTATACGAAATTCAGCGATCATAGATAAAATCGACCTGTCTATGGATTACCCTAGTGAGTGCGCACGCCGTGTAATAGAGGATGAGGTTGATATGGGGATAATTCCGGTTGCTGCGCTTTTAAAATTACCAGAATATCATATTATCAGTGATTATTGTATAGGTAGCGACGGAGCGGTCAATTCGGTATTTATTTACTCTCAGAAACCAGCAGAAGAGATAACGACTCTACTTCTTGATAAACAGTCCAGGACTTCCAATGGTTTGGCACGTATTTTACTCAAACATTATTGGAAACGGGAAATTCAAGTTGTGACCGAGGGAACTGCTGACGCTTATGTACTTATCGGTGATCGTACATTTGGGAAGGATAATTTAGCTCCTTATATTTATGACTTAGGATACTACTGGAAAGATTTCACAGGATTACCGTTTGCCTACGCGGTTTGGGTTTCCAATAAAAAGCTTCCTGAAGATTTTGTTGAGGATTTTAATCGCGCTTTAGCTGAGGGCGTTTCGCATCCTACCGACATTATCGATCAAGTCGATCAAGTCGAAGGGTTTGATTATGTCACTTACTTAACGGAGTATTTAGACTTTAACTTAACCGAAAGAAAAAGGGAGGCCATTGAAAAATACCTCGCGTTCTATAAAGAGCTTTAAAAAATGTAGAAGGGTTGTTAAGTAGTTACCTTTCATCTTACACCAAACAGGTGTGAGTTCTTTTGCGTTCGGTAGATACCTTTACTGCCAGAAATTAAGAAACTGATTCCACAAATTAGTAGGAAGTAATGTCCATTTTCCCAGCCAAATAATTCCATTGCCATTAAGGTACAGCCAATCGGGGTCTTTGTGCAACCAGCAAATACACCCACAAGGCCTGTAGCTGCTAGTAATGTAAGAGGTAGAGGGATATAAGGCGATAGCGCGCTTCCTAATGTGGCACCGATAAAAAATAACGGTGTAACTTCTCCTCCTTTGAATCCGGCACATAGAGTGATGCTTGTCAAAAGCATTTTAATCAAAAAATCTGAAGGATTAGCAGTCTGGATGAATGAATCAAGAATCACCGGAATCCCCAATCCGATGTGTTTTGTGGTTTGCAACAAGCTAACTAAGACGATAATAAGTATTCCCGCTACAAACGGACGGACGAGCGGTTGCTTAATTTGTTTAAATAACCAATCTATATAGTCATTTATATGAAAGAACAACCGCGAAGCAAGGCCGAAGATTAAGCCTGCGATCGCTAGATACATGAGCAATCTTAAATCAAAAGGGAGAACCTCTTTTATATGTTGATAGTGTGTGTGGAGATCTCCATATTGATTACAGATCCACGTTGCTAAAAAACTTGATAGAAGAATTAGTGGTAAAGCATACCAACGGAACTTACCCTTTTTGACAAACTCCAAAGCAAAAATACTTCCTGCCACTGGAGTTCCAAATAAAGAGGAGAAACCTGCAGCAATTCCGCACAACAGCAGAATTCGCTTTTGTTGTTTGGAAAACTCTATGTATTTCGAGAATTGATCTGCTATAGTTCCCCCATACTGAATTGCAGTACCCTCCCTGCCAGCTGACCCCCCAAACAGGTGGGTGAGTAGTGTTCCGAGAATAACCATTGGGGCCATTCTAAATGGAATCGGTTCACCTGGATTGTAATACCTATAAAATAGAAGCTCATTTCCTTTTTGTGCTTCTCCGCCATAACGCGAATATCCCCATACGATGAATACTCCAACAAAGGGAAGCATGTATAAAAGCCAAATGTTGTTTTCACGCGTAATGGTGACTGCATTTAGAAGATATAAAAAAAGGGCGGAAAGGCTTCCCGCGCATAATGAAAGGGCTGCAAGTACAACCGTCCATTTGATCAAGCATTTAATTTTATTTGGACAATTTCTTTGCATCAGTACTTTTAGGGTTGTTGAGTATTGTTGACACGCTCACCGAGTTGAGATACCGGAGATTGTCCATTCAAATATTGTAAACCTATTAGAGTGAACAAAAGCTGATCATTAATGAGATCCAACCGATAATCATCAGTAATCCACCAATAGGGGTTATGGGACCCAAAAATTTTAACTTCACTTGCCAATAATCTGCAAAGGACAATAAGTAGATGCTTCCGGAGAACAGTAATGTTCCAAAAGCGATACCATAATACGCCCATCTTACTGTACCTTGAGTAAAATCGCCATTGTATCCGATAATTAACAAAGCAAACGCGGCATACATTTGATAGCGGACACCAACCTCAAATGAGCTTAACTTTTCCTCGGTTAGTATTTTTTTGAATGCATGGGCTCCAAACGCTCCGAGGATTATCGTTAGTGTTCCAAATATTCCGGCGGTGAATAATACAATGTGTTGCATATGATATATTAAAGGTCTTGAATAGCTTCGAGAAGCTCACTTTTTTCAATCGCACCGGTATGGTCCCAAGAGAGTTTTCCGTTATTGAAAAATTGCAAACGCGGAATACCAGAAATCTTAAGCACTTTTAATAAACCCTGATTTTTGTCCGCGTCGATGAATACGACGTGGATGCCATTTTGTTCATCTCGATTTATTTCATCTAAAAAAGGTCGCATCACTTTACAAGGTGCGCACCATTCCGCGTTGAAATCTATTAGCACTTTCGGATTAGATTTTACGATTTGTTGAAATTTTGATAAACTTATTTCGTCATTGGATTGGTTTACGCTATCAGGGATAGTTTTTTGATCGTGTTGATACTTTAAGTATCCGCCTTGCAGCTCAAACACTTTAAAACCTTTTTCACTAAGATAGTCGGCAGCCTTTGCGCTTCTGCCACCACTTAGGCAGAATAAATATATCGGTTTCTTTTTGTCGAGTGAGTTTGTGTATGCCTCAAAGCCATCACGGTCATTCCAATCTATGTTTTTCGCATTTCCGATTGAACCACCCTCAAATTCTTTAGGTGTACGCACATCTAACAACAACCGCTTGGAGGAATGTATGCTGTCAACGAAATCGGATGTAGTAAGCTTAGTTTGACTAAAGCCATTTACTGTAGCGAGAAAGAGAATTAAACTAAGAAAAAACTTCGCCTGTAATTTGATCATAAACAAAGGTACATAATCCGACGGGCTAAGAAAACTTTCAGATTTAGTTTTTTGTTGAAAAACAAACAGCCATATTGTAGGTCGTTTAAGATTATTTTGTCTGCGCTGCGTATTCTTTAAAAGATTATTCTAGGGAACGCCCTTACTTGGAGTTACTTCTGTACATACTCGGAGTGACCGCGGTCAGGCTTTTGAAAATTTTATGGAAGCTGACAAAATTTTGGAATCCACAATCAAAACATATTTCTTTAATGGAAGCGTTCGTTTCGGATAGTTGTTTGCATGCTTGGCCAATGCGTAATTCATTTACGAATTGGATCAAGGTTTTTCCTGTTTTTTGTTTGAAGTATCTACAAAATGAGTTTGGTGACATCCCAGCAATTTGGGCTATTTCCTGAAGATGTATTTTGATTTTGTAATTAAAGCGAATATAATCAAGTATTTTGTTCATACGTGTATAGTCGTCTTGCTGTGGCATTTTAGAATATCTGCTATTCATCAATAATACCGAATTGGTAAGTCTTTGGATTTTGTTAAGTAAGCTACTTAAGGTTAACAACCTATTTAATGGGCTTTGCTCCATAATCTCATCGAAAACTTTGCTAAATGCGTCGCCATCATCGTCTTGGAAAGTAAGAACACGATCTGCAAGAGTGTATACTGCGCGAATTGAGGCAGATTCGGGTAGATCTAAGAAGTCTTTACCTAGATAATCAGGTTTAAAATGGATGACTCTGATATCTGCTGATTTATTTTCGTTTATATTAATATATTCTTCATCAAATAGCCAGTAATGTGGTGTGTTAGATCCGATTAAAACAAAGAACTTGTCCGAAAATTGATGAATGCAATCACCAACAAAAAATGTTCCGCGTCCTTTTTTAATGTTTATCAATTCTAGCTCTTCATGATAATGCCAAACGTTATGGTGTCGTGGTGCAGTGTCATGTCGGACGGCTATTGAGAACTGTGCAGTAGAGATGTGGTCGAGTCGCTGGATATGCATAAGGTAATGGATATATTCTGTGTTTTTAAGCAAAATAAAGATTTTATGTTAATATCATTTAATCATTCGGTAATATAGTTCAATTTTTTATTACTGAATTCACTTAGTTTTACTTTACCAATATAAATTAAGAATGGCAAATACAAAGAACTATCCGTTAGCAATTATATTAATTACCTCCCTATTTTTCTTTTGGGGATTTATACATAATCTAGATCCTATTTTAATACCTCATCTGAGGAATGCGTTTAGCCTATCTCATTTTCAAGCATCGCTTGTTGACTCAGCAGTATTTATTGCATATTTTTTATTAGCAATTCCTGCGGGTTTATTGATGAAACGGTTTGGATATAAGGTAGGTATTGTCATTGGGCTTTTGTTGTTTGCAGCAGGTTGTTTCCTATTTGTTCCAGCGGCAAACATGGTGAATTATTATTTCTTTTTGGGTGCTCTCTTTGTTGTCGCTTGTGGCTTAGCAATTTTGGAAACGGCTGCTAACCCGTATATGACCGTATTGGGCGACCCGACCAAAGCGACCCAGCGACTTAATTTTGCACAATCTTTTAACGGGTTAGCAGCATTTGTTGCGCCGATAGTAGGGGGAGAATATATTTTAACCGAGCAACCAAAAACCGCCGAAGAGATTGCTTCGTTGTCTCAACAGGTGAGAGAAGCTTATATTCAGACTGAAACAGCGGCGGTCAAAGGACCGTACTTGATACTTGGTCTAATTATTTTGATGGTGACATTGCTGTTTGTGTTTATTAAACTTCCGGAAATTAAAGAGGAAGAAACTCAGGGCTCCAATAAAATTTTTACGGCATTTAAGCATAAAAATGTGATTTGGGCCGTAATTGCTCAGTTTTTTTATGTAGGAGCTCAGGTTTGTATATTAAGTTTTTTGGTCATGTTTGCAACTGATGTCTCTGGTGTTAGCGCTTCGGATGCTAAATATTATGCAGGAGTCGCGGGATTAGCATTTATGTTGGGACGCTTTATTGGGACATTTTTTATGCGTTTTATTGCGCCATTGCGTCTGTTGCTTATTTACGCGTTATTCGCTATGTTATTGACATTATATGTTATTTACGGCAGCGGTGTATCCACATTGTACGCAATGGTTGGAATTGCGTTTTTCATGTCGATTATGTTTCCTACAATTTTTGCCGTTGGAGTGTCGGATATTGGAGGGGATACCAAATCGGCGTCGAGCCTTATTATAATGTCAATTGTCGGTGGAGCCGCAATTCCGCCCCTAGTAGGTTTATTGTCCGATTCGATTGGGAGTTTCCAGTTGGCTTATTATGTTGTATTTATTTGTTTTACTGTGGTAGCTCTCTTTGCCTGGAATAACCAAAAAAGCGACGTTAACGAAGTGGGGCCTGGACATTAAAGGATTTAAACAATAAAAATTTATGAGAAGATATGCTTTCGCGTTAGATTTAGTTGATGACGAAAAAATGATTGCAGAATACGATGGTCATCATCAGAAAATTTGGCCAGAGATTAAAGAATCTATTTTAAGCGCTGGTATAACTGTTATGGATATATATAGGTTTGGAAACAGGTTGTTTATGATAATGGAGGTAAATGACAGCTTTAGTTTTGAGCAGAAAGATCGGATGGATAAAGAGAACGCCGTTGTTGAGCGGTGGGAGGCGTTGATGTGGAAATACCAAAGATCAATACCAGGAAGTAAGCCAGGTGAAAAATGGGTACTAATGAAGCAAATATTTGAACTGTAAAAGACAATGGAGAACAGACGATTATCGTATTTACAAATTCACCCTGATGACAATGTATTGGTAGCTTTAAGAGATTTGCCGAAAGGGTTTTTGGTTGATTTTCAGCAAGAAACATTTGCTTTAGAAACCGACGTTCCGGCAAAACATAAGTTTACGATCTCGAAATTGAGTATTGATAGCCCAGTTTATATGTATGGTGTTTTGGTCGGAAAAGTGAATTTTGCCGTACAAAGAGGTGCCGTACTGACGACTGAAAATTTGCGACATGCCTCAAGCGAGTTTCAACTTGGTTCTAGAAAACTAAAATGGGACACTCCGGATGTGACCCGCTGGAAAGAACGTACGTTTCAAGGATTTCATCGTGCGAACGGCACAGTTGGTACGGCGAATTATTGGCTGGTAATTCCCTTGGTGTTCTGTGAGAATAGAAACGTACTGACTTTGAAAGCGGCATTGGAAGAGAAACTCGGTTATAAAGTTGAGGCAAATGATTACGCTGTTGAGGTGGATGAATTGATCGTTCGGTACAAGGCAGGTGCTTCCATGGATGATTTGTTAAATATTAACCTCAATTCTGCGCAACGTATCGGAGGTAGAGAGAAGGTATTTAAAAATGTAGATGGGGTTAAGTTTTTAAATCACGAAATGGGCTGTGGGGGTACACGCTTAGATTCGGATGCTTTGTGTGGTTTACTTGCAGGTTATATAACACATCCCAATGTTGCTGGTGCTACGGTTTTAAGTTTAGGTTGTCAACACGCTCAAGCTTCGATTCTCCGTCAGGAAATCGCGAAACGGGACGTTAATTTTGACAAACCCTTGTATATCCTCGAGCAGCAGGAGGAAGGTACAGAGGAACGATTAATGCAAAAGGCTGTAAAATATACCTTTGCAGGATTGAGTCAGGCAAATAAATTTACACGCCAACCTGCTAGTTTAGATAAGCTGTGTATAGGATTAGAATGTGGGGGATCTGATGGATTTTCTGGAATCTCCGCAAACCCTACCTTGGGGTACCTTTCAGATACTTTGGTGGCTCTGGGAGGTGCAGTAATACTTTCAGAATTTCCCGAACTCTGCGGTGTAGAACAGGAACTTAGCGATCGTTGTATTGACGAACCAACTGCGGAGAAGTTTATGAATCTGATGAAGACCTACAACGCTAAAGCCGAAGCAGATGGTTCAGGATTTTATATGAACCCGTCACCCGGTAATATTCGTGATGGTTTAATAACTGATGCGATTAAGTCAGCTGGAGCTGCCAAGAAAGGTGGTAGTTCTCCCATAGTTTCAGTTGTTGATTATCCAGGTATCGCTAATCGACCAGGTCTCAATTTGTTATGTACGCCAGGAAATGACGTAGAGAGCACCACGGCTGAGGTCGCGGCGGGAGCGAATGTTGTTCTTTTCACAACCGGACTAGGAACGCCGACAGGAAATCCTGTTGCCCCAGTGATTAAAATATCGACTAACACAAAGACTTTTACGAAGATGCCGGATATAATCGATTACAATTGTGGGACGATCATTGACGGTGAGGAAACAATTGAGGACTCTGCGGATCGATTAATTGAATATGTGATTGCGGTGGCTAGTGGTGAACAGGTACCCAAGTCTGTTAGGCTTGGACAAGACGATTTTATTCCTTGGCGAAGAGGTGTTTCTTTATAAGAATACAAATTTTTAAGTGCTAATCAATAGATTGGACTATTTTAATAGCAAACGATAAATATAATAAAATGTTGAAACTAAAAGATAAGGTTGCTGTCATTACAGGTGGCGGTAGTGGAATTGGGCGCGCGATTTCATTACTATTTGCTGAGCAGGGGGCTCACGTACATATTTTCGATTTGAACATTGAAGGCGCACAAAGTGTAGCGAACGACATTATTTCTTTAGGAAATGATGCAACGGTTCATGGTGTAAACGTGAGTGATCAATCCCAGATACAACGAGTGGCTGAAGAGATCGGAAGAATTGATATATTAGTAAATAATGCAGGGATTGCTCATGTTGGCGACTTAGAGCACTGTTCACAGGAAGATTTCGATCGTGTGTTTAACGTTAATGTCAAAGGCGCATATAACGCACTATACGCGATTATACCTCAAATGAAGGCTTCCGGAGGGGGAGCAATTTTGAATTTAGCATCCATCGCAGCCGTCGTCGGTATTGCGGATCGTTTTGCTTATTCGATGAGTAAGGGGGCTATTTATGCGATGAGTATGTCCGTGGCGAGAGATTATATAAGTCATAATATTCGTTCAAATTCAATTTCTCCCGCTCGAGTTCATACTCCTTTTGTTGACGGTTTTATAAGTAAGAATTATCCTGGTAAAGAAGAAGAAATGTTCGAAAAGTTGTCGCAATCACAACCGATCGGGAGGATGGCGAAACCAGAGGAAATAGCTAAGTTGGCGCTATTCCTTTGTTCTGATGACGCTGCATTTATCACAGGTAATGATTATCCTATTGATGGAGGCTTTATTAAATTAAATAATTAGTTGTATTATTTAATTTTTTTGTTTATCAATAGGTTATATGTGTAAATTAAAATAGATAAAATATGAAATTAATTCGTTTTGGTGAGATTGGCAAAGAGCAAATTGGAGTACAAATTGAAGAGGAAAATTACGATGTGTCGGCATTTGGCGGCGATTACAATGAGGTGTTCTTTGAACAAGATGGACTCACTAGGCTGGGGAATTTTGTTAAAGAAAACAGAGCATTGCTTAAGCGTATTCCTGAGGGAATTCGTGTTGGCGCACCGATTGCCCGCCCTTCCAAAATTGTATGTATTGGCTTGAATTATAAAGATCATGCAGAAGAAACAGGTGCAGCTATACCGGTTGAACCGATTATTTTCATGAAATCGACCACCTCTTTGGTAGGTCCATACGATAAAGTTATTATTCCAAAGAACTCGACCAAAACAGATTGGGAAGTTGAGTTTGGTATTGTGATCGGAAAAAAAGCTAGCTATGTGGAGCAAGAGGATGCTTTGAAGTATGTTGCTGGGTACGTCCTTCACAATGATGTTTCCGAGAGGGAATTTCAATTGGAACGCGGGGGGACATGGGATAAGGGAAAGGGATGTGATACATTTGCACCTATGGGACCAGTGTTAACAACTACCGATGAGATTCCTGATATTAATAATGTTAGACTGTGGTTAAAAGTTAATGGTAAAACCTACCAAAATGGCAATACGAGTAATCTGATATTTTCTGTTGAACATGTGGTGTCATACGTTTCTCAGTTTATGACTTTATTACCAGGGGATGTCATCTCCACCGGTACACCGGCAGGAGTTGGTTTAGGATTCAATCCGCCAATTTATTTAAAGGAGGGTGATGTTATAGAATTAGGCGCGGATTATCTCGGTGAATCTCGTCAAGAGGTTATTGCATATGCTGAACCAATAAAATAGATTAGATATGCGTATAGATGCTCATCAACATTTTTGGCTTTATGACCGGCAGAGAGATGCTTGGATAACTAATGAAATGGCGGCAATAATGCGGAACTTTATGCCGACGGATCTGGGACCGCTATTAAAGGAGAATGATATCGATGGTGTCGTTGCTGTCCAAGCCTCCCAATCTTTGGAGGAAACTATGTTTTTGGTCGATCTTTCTTCTATATATGCAATGGTAAAGGGGGTTGTAGGCTGGGTAGATTTGCAGGCCGAAGATATCGATGAACAATTGGAGCAATTTCGTGCCATACCGATTTTGAAAGGATTCCGGCATGTAATTGAAGCTGAACAGGATCCTGATTTTTTGACTCGACCAGCGTTTTTGAATGGAATAAGGATGTTGACAAAACATGATTATACTTATGATTTATTGGTTCGACCACGCCATTTTCACAGTACGTTAGATTGCGTTGGGCAGAATCCAAATCAACGGTTTGTCCTCGACCATATGGCAAAACCAAATATTAAAAATGGTGAGTTCGATGATTGGGCTGTTTTTATCGAGAGACTAGCTGCGTTCCCCAATGTCTATTGCAAAGTCTCCGGTCTGGTAACTGAGGCTGCATGGAGTGATTGGACGCTCAACGATTTCAAAATGTATGTTCAGCATGTTGTCGATTGTTTCGGGAAAGATAGGCTGATGTTTGGTAGTGACTGGCCTGTCTGTTTGTTGGGCGCTGGATATCCACAAGTTGTCGAAATTGCTGATACTGCTCTAGGCAATTTAACCGAGCCCGAAAAAGCGGCTTTTTGGGGCGAAACGGCAAAGCGATTCTATAGTATTTAAAAAAATAAAAATGGATTTAAATTTAAGAGATAAAGTTATAATTGTGACTGGGGGTGCCAAAGGAATAGGAAGGGCGGTTGTTGTTGCGTTAGCACATGAAGGAGCAATTCCAGTTATCGTCGGTCGCAAGCAGATTGACAATGAGAAAGTGAAGTTTGAGGTGGAAGGTTTCGGAGGGAAAGCTTTCGCTATAGAGGCTGAATTATCAAGTCCTGAAGAATGTAAAAAAGCGGTCGATGCGGTGCTGGCTACGTATGGCCGTGTTGATGGTCTTGTAAATAATGCTGGTCATAACGACGGAGTGGGCCTGATCTCTGGAAACTATGAAAAATTCGTAGAGTCTTTGCATAAAAATTTGATTCACTATTATTTAATGGCTCATTACTGTATTGATTCTTTACGTTTGTCAAAAGGTAGTATCATCAATATTAGTTCAAAAACTGCAGAAACTGGGCAAGGAAATACGTCGGCTTATGCTGCATCCAATGGCGGGCGTAATGCATTGACGAGAGAGTGGGCGGTAGAATTGTTGCCTTATAGCATTCGGGTGAACGCTATAATTGTTGCTGAGTGCGCTACGCCTCAATATGAATCTTGGATTGCGACCTTAGATAATCCGGTGGAGACTTTAAAAAAGATTACAGACCGTATTCCGCTGGAGCATCGAATGACAACCGCGGAAGAGATTGCTAACACCACGGTTTTTTTGCTCTCCGACAAATCGAGTCATACTACAGGTCAATTGATACATGTTGACGGTGGGTATGTCCATCTCGATCGATCACTGATAAAAGAGTAGGAAAGTATGTCGGTTATAGCTTTTATTGCTTTTTACGACTCCTCGGATTAGAATACGGGGAGTCCTTTTTTTTGTCGTACTTATTAATCAGATGGATCCGTATTTTCGAAAGGCTCTATATGTATAAATACGTTGCCTATACTGTCAACATTTTCCATTAAATAATCTTTTAATCGATGTGCAATTTCGTGGCCTTCCCTAACGGTAAGCGTAGGGTCGACGACAGCATGTAAATCAATCTGGAAATTCATCCCGATTTTCCGTATGTAACATTTTTCAATAAGTTTAACACCCGAAACGTTAATCGATTGTTCGCGAACCGTTTCTTCTAGTTCTTCATATGTGTTTTCGTCCATTATTTCAGCAAGTGCTGGGCGGAAGATGCCATAGCAATTATATATGATTAAGCCCGATGCAAATAATGCAGCCCAATCGTCGGCGCTTTCGTAGCCTGGTCCACAGAAAAGCGCAATAGAAATACCAATAAACGCGGCAACAGAGGTAATAGCATCACTCCGGTGGTGCCATGCATCGGCTCTCAAAGAGCTGCTGTTGAGTGATTTGCTCCTTTTTATGATAATTTGAAAGCATATTTCCTTCCAAATTATGATTGCAGCAAGAATAACCAAAGTCCACGCTTTTGGAAGATCGTGTGGTGTTTTAATATTTTCAATACTTTCCATGGCAATGACAAAAGCTGAGATAATTAAAAAGATTACAACAATGAAGGTTATCAGCGGCTCGATTCGTCCATGTCCGTAGGGATGAGAATCGTCAGCAGGACGCTTAGAATAACGTAAACCGAGTAATACCAATATTGATGAAAATATATCAGCTGTTGATTCAATTGCATCGGCAATCAAGGCGTAGGAATTTCCTAGAATACCCGCCAACCATTTCACTAATGCTAATAAAAAATTAGTGAGGATGCTGAAATATGTCGTTCGTATTGCTTTATCTGCTTTTGACATGGTTACTTAAGACAAATATAGTTGAATTTCGCAAATAAGGCCTAATTGTTGATAAGTCGTATTATTAAACTTCTAGACCAAAACGAAGTCTATTGACGAGGAGCGTAAAAAAGAGTCGATGAGAAAAATAAATACACAACGCATGTTTCGTTTGTTCACGCAACTGGGTTCAAAAAATATAACAGGAGAAGATTTAGATAGAGCAGATGATAAAGTTTCCTTCTTGGAAGATCGAGCAGAAGACTTTAAGGTATTAATTGCGATGTGTAGAGACAGCCTCGCAGGTAGGTATACGATTAACAAATGGAGCCTTTCTATTGTAGTTGGAACGATTTTGTATGTTATTTCGCCCTTAGATGCAATTCCTGATTTAGTGCCCATACTTGGATGGATGGACGATGTGACAATCGTTGGTTACGCTATAAAGCGATTATCCAGTGAGATTACTAAATACAAAGACTATAAAAAATCGTCCACGATCTCCCCAAATAAAGATTGATGGTTATATTCTAAAGTAATACTTCTTATTGTAAATATTAACTGGTTTATTAACTTAATTTTATATTACCTTAAGTTATGTGGAACAGTCATTTATAAAACATTATAATAAGCGGATACTCCTAACTTTTTAAGTTGATTTTCAAAATAAATGTGATTTTAGCACAAGCTTTGCGAAAAAAAACTCTTTTCTTTGCCAAAGCACCATTGCAAAATATAAACGCTAGAATTGATTTATGGAAAATATCGTAAAGACGTTATCTAACCTAGTTTGGAGTGATTTCTTAATATATTTATGCCTGTTTTCAGGACTCTATTTTTCCATTCGCACAGGGTTTTTGCAAGTTACCTATTTAAAACATATGGTAAAGTTGTTATTTGTAAAATCCGATTCTGATAAAGGAATTTCTTCGTTTCAAGCATTTGCGCTGGCCATTTCTGGCCGCGTGGGAACTGGTAATATAGTTGGTGTTGCGACAGCAATATATATGGGTGGACCCGGGGCCATTTTTTGGATGTGGACGATTGCTTTTCTTGGATCCGCTTCA
>NZ_JABMCQ010000051.1 GCF_013179575.1 Sphingobacterium shayense
TTCAAGATAGCGAGTCGAAGGTGCTGCGGAATTTGAAGTCGATTCTTTTACACTAGTGTCAAAAAATGATGAACCGATGTTCCTGGATGATAGGTTGCTTATACCCAATGTTGTTGCCGCTGTGTTGTTAAATAAGTAATGACCAAAAGCACCGTTCATGTTGACACCCAAACTAACTTTTTTGTAAGTAACGTTAGTCGAAATACCCACAAGTGTATTGGGGTTAGGACTGTTAACATAAAATTTGTTTGTCGCCGGATCGTTTGTTGTATTGATGCTTCCGTCAAGGCCGCGATAGAGGCTTTGTCCGGTTGAAGGATCGATTCCTTCGAATTTAGCGAGGTACCATACATTTAGTGGCTGATCGTTTACCATACGTTGTCCAGTTACGCCAGAGAAACCTTGACCACGCAGGGCCGCTGTTTCATAATAGCCAAGGAGACCGGTAACACTATTTTTTAAGAAGGTTGCATTTGCTGATAGATCCCAGTTCCAATTTTCCTTCCTAATAATGTTCCCTGTCAGGGCAATTTCCACCCCTTTATTTATAATCTGCCCGTCTAAATTCACCCAAATGCGTCCAGCTGGTCCTGGTGGCGCTAGAGTTTGTTCGAATAAGGCGTCAGTGGTACTCTTGTGGAAATAGTCAATCGAACCATAGAGCCTATTTTTCCAAAGTGAAAAATCAATCCCAGCGTTTAAGGTTGTAGAGGTTTCCCATTTTAGATCGTCGTTCTTGATATTAGTTTGATTGTATACGCCAGTACCGAATACGAAGCGATTAAGAGCAGCTCCTGAAGGAAATTCTTGATTCCCTGTTCTACCCCATCCTATTCTAAGTTTTAGCTGTTCGATATTTTCATTTTCCTTCAAAAAGCTTTCTTCAGCAATGTTCCAGGCGAATGCAAGCGATGGGAAAATTGCGTATTTATTGTTTTTTCCGAATTTAGTTGAGCCGTCTCTCCGTACCGTTGCAGTCAGTAGATAGCGATCCATGTAGTTGAAAGCGCCTCGAACGAACTGGGACTGAAGCTGGTTTGTTGGACTTCGATAAGAGCTGATCTCACGTGTGTTTATGGCAGTATATTGTAAATAGTCCCAATAATCAAGACCTAAATAATCAAATCCTCGACCGTAGCTCATATTGTTACCAAAATCGTAACTAAGATATTCATAACCCGCTACAGCGTTGACATTTAGTTTATCTGTCACTTGCTTGTTGTAGGAAAGTGTGTGAGTCATCTGGAGGTTTGTCTCACTGTTGTTTGAGATGAAGGCCTCTTCATTGTTCTCGTTACTAGGATTGATTATCCCTGCTCGATACATTCCTTTGCGGTTCCCTATTTGGCGCATAGCGCTATAAATAAATTTGTATTCTAGATCCTCTGTGATACGATAGGATGGTGCTATATTAGCAACAATCGTGTTGGTGACGCCATGATCTTTGAATGCATCGATGCTAGCAAGGGGGTTACGCGTCGTTGTACTTACGAAAGTAAGGTTTCCGTTTTCGTCCCGTAATGGCCGGGTAGGATTCCATTGTAACGCCTGAGAAATTACGTTTCCTTGGGAACCAACCATTGCATTCACTTGCGCGTATTGATTATTCATTTGCGTTGCAAATAATGAGAAATCTAACCCTAGCTTTTTGCTTTCCAAAAATCGGAAGTTCCCCGTGAAATTTGTTGTATATTTTTTTAATTTAGAGCCTATGAGTATTCCCTGCTGATCCATGTAGCCTCCAGATAAACGATATTTTCCTTTTTCTGTTCCTCCGGATATATCAGCGTAATAATTTTGGGTTATTGCATGACGACTGATGGCTTTAAAGGCGTCAACATCATCGCCGAAGTCAACATCATCAATTTCCTCTGGAGTGTAAAAATTTACAGCATCTCGGAATTGATTGGCGTTCAAGACTTGAGGATACTCACGCATTCTTGATGTCCCCGCTGAGACACCAACTGAAATAACGGGTTCACCCGCTTGTCCTTTTTTAGTAGTGATTAGTATTACACCATTACCACCACGAGAACCATAGATTGCGGTCGCCGAAGCGTCTTTAAGTATATCCATGCTGGTGATGTCTCCGGGATTCAGATAGGTAAGCGGGTTCCCTCGGTCAGAAGAAAAGTCCCCTCTGCCTGAGGGTAATGGGGAGTTGCCAGACATTGGGACACCGTCAAGAACGAATAATGGGTTGTTGCCAGCTCTGATAGATGAGTTTCCTCGTATACGCACCGTAACTGAGCCGCCCGGCTGACCGGTATTATTGATTACCATCACTCCAGGAGTTTTGCCCTGTATCAATTGATCGGGGTTAGTCATGATTCCCTTGTTAAAGTTTTTTTCGCTAATGCTAACCATGGCTCCGGTCAAGTCTTTTTTGCGAGCCGTACCATAACCAACCACGACTACCTCGTCGAGATCTTGACCCATATTTGGTTGTAGAGTAATGGTCGCTTGAGTCCCTTGAACAGGAAGTTCCTGTGTCTCATATCCAATAAAGGATATCTCTAAGACCGAATTTTCCGGGATATTTTCGAACGTAAAAACACCGTTATTATCTGATGAAGTGGCGTTAGGGGTGCCTTTTACTTTAATTGTTGCTCCGATTACTGGAGCTCCTGTTTCATCGATGACTTTACCTTGGAATTTTTCGGTTTGAGCAAAGGACATCATTGATACGAATGATAGTGTCAGTACGAGAAGGTGTCGTACGAGCAAGTTAAGCCTCATAAGTTTTAGTTTTAGTTTTAGTAAGATTAGTTTATAGATGACAAGTTTTTTATTGTTTGTTTCCCATACTGAATAATTTAAATTTATCGATTTAGTTAATATTGAAAACTCGAGACAAAATAACCCATACAACCGATGGGTGCATGGTAACGTTAAATATTGACTCGTTTAGGAATTCGTTTATAATTTTGCAGATCATCCATTTCAATTGATTACTGCGAATACCCTAAAGTAAGAAAAAATATAAAAACAATTAATTGTTTTTATATTTTGATCTAGATGTATTATTGGAGTGTTTTACAGCTTGACTGGTTGGTAATAATTTGATATTCAATCGGAGGAATAGAACGGCGCTGAGAGTCGGCGCTACATAGCCAAAATGCCCGAGTTTTCAATTTTGAGGGAAACTTTGCAATTTTGAGTTATGTTTCGTTCATGCAACGATTGCTCGTGTTAGATCCAAACGAGATCCTGAAGAGGCTTTAATTGATTAGTCGATTACGAAACTAGTCGTTGAACAATACGGCAAGACTCCTATTAATTTTAAAATACTCTATCTATAAGTTTTAATGTGACCCGTGGTGGAAATGACGTAAAATAATTGTTGATTGTAGAATTGTTGAAAGCATAGTCTACATGGACAAAGCGTAACACTTTTTAGTCTCTCCTAAGGTATCCGAAACGATGATATTTTTCAATCCTGTTAGCTTTGAAGAAATGTTGTTCTATTATTTGCTCTTTTTCATCTTATAGTAAAGAGTGGTTAATTTCGCTTCTCTCTCTAGCGACCAATCTAGTAGTGCGGCTAAGGGGTCTGCTGTACTTATACCAAAATCTGTAAGCGCGTATTCTACGCGTGGTGGAACTTCAGGATAGACCTTACGTTTTACCATATCGTAGTCTATCAATTTTTTAAGCGTTTCATTGAGCATCTTTGGAGATATTCCATTTATTTGTTTTTGTAGCTCGTTGGTCCTTTTTGTGCCTTGCATTAGGGCCATCAAGATTAGTAAGGTCCATTTATTGGCGATTAAGGCCAGCGATTGGTTGAGTATACAGCTCTCATCTAGATTCGACTTCAACAAAAAATTTTGTTGTAATCTCAAATAATTTTTGTTTGTTTTTGCGTCTTTGTTGTTCATTAAGCCTAAATTTTACTTTTTGGATATTATAATACTTTTAGGTGCCTACTTTCAAAAGTATAAAATTAATTTTAACATTGTACTTTATAGTAGAATTAAATCATATAATTTCATGAACAAAATGTTAGGACAGCACAAGAAAATTAATTCGAATACTGGAGAGGAAATTTTCAACACATTATTAACGGCATTGAACCAAAACGCAGATGCGGTTATTGAGTTATTTCATGAGGATGTCATTGTTGAGTTTCCTTACGCGTCCTCGTTAGGGACAACTGACAGAATGAATTTCGAAGAATGGTATAACTATCTAAAAGGGGGGCTACCCAGTATGCCTGATATCACTTATAACAATATCAAGGTGTATCAGGTGGACGTAAATACTTATTGGTCGGAGGCATCCGGAGAGACTATCGTTCCAAGCACTGGGCAAACGTATGTACAAAATTGGGTAATGTATTTTAAATTAACAGGAAGAAAGATCATTCAGTATAGAGAATATTGGGATCCTTATGCGGTTATAAAAGCTTTTGGAAATGGTGACGAAGAGGCGGTTAAAGCGATCTTCAATACATCCAATAGGTGAAAATTATTTTTTATTTTATAACGAAAATGAGTCATTATAGAAAATCTAAGCTTAAGACGGACAGTCAAGTGAACATTTAGCTAGATTCGTAATGGCAACGGATGGACATATATTAATCCACGATCTTAATTCGGTTTTTAAGACGTAAAATAGGCTACCTGTTTTTTAATTATTTAGACCCTACCGTGTTAACGATCTTCAGTGAGCGTGTGACAATTGACAAGTTTTTTTAAATACTGATAATTCGTAAAAAACAAAAAGCTTGCAAAATATCAGATTTTGCAAGCTTTTGGATGTTTTGATCTTAGATCTTGTAGCCCGTAGGGGAATCGAACCCCTGTTTCCAGAATGAAAATCTGGCGTCCTAACCCCTAGACGAACGGGCCTTTTTGTGTTTCGGTGTGCAAATATAGGAACCTTTATTTAAAGTTCCAAAAAAATATCAAAAAGAAATTTCTCAAATTTTACATGTATTTTTAGTTTTTATTTTTGACTAAAAAGAAGCATGTTGTTAAAGCATTTTTTTCTAAAATTTTTAATTGCGATTTATATAACCGTATCTATTTCTTCGGTTCAGGCTCAAATCGATCCCCGTAATGTTTTGGTACGTTGGCAGACATCCGATGAGTACGACGGAAAGGAGAATCTCGATTTGAAATTATGTATAAAGAATTCGAGTAGAAGCGTTTTAGACTTAGGTCGTACTGATCTTTGGTTCAATTCAATGTATCCAGTTGTCCAGCGTGAGGATAAGGCATATACTATTACGGATAATGGAGGCAATTTATTCCGGATACGGTTTAAAGACGAATTGAGCCTAGGGCCTCAAGATTCAATTATGATTACTTACGCCTCGCAATTCCCGATTTTTAACAAATCTATAGTTCCTAATGGCTTTTATTTTCAAAATCGAGCAAATCCATCGCTGTTTTTCCCTGTTAAACTGGAGGCTACGCCAGTCCTTCCTTCGGCAGCTGATCAAAATTCCTTTTGGAGGGAGTTGTATAAGAAAAACGTCGCTCGTCAGGTGTCGAGCCAACAAAAAATAATTCTCCCGAGTCCAGCATCTGCTAAATTGAAGAATGGTCAATTAAAGTTTTCAGGAAAGGTGGGATATTGGTTAGACAAAGGTTTTGAAGATTTGGAGATTAATATGATGGAGTTTGCCTCCGATTTTCCCAACCTTTCATTTGTTCCAGTTGAAGTCAACCCAAAATTGACGATTATTAAAAAAGATGGATACGCACGTGAAGGTTATAGTTTAAATATTGATAAGAAGGGAGTCCATATAGAAGCGAGCAGTTCGGCGGGAGCTTTTTATGCGTTGCAGTCGCTTCGGTCATTACTTCCTGCCGCCGCCTTTAACGCTCTTGAGCTGCGCTTTCCATTTGCTTCAATAAAAGATGCGCCAAGGTTTGCATATCGGGGTTTAATGATTGACGTTGCGCGGAACTTCAAGTCTAAAAGTACGATTATAAAGTACTTGGACATGATGTCTAAATATAAATTAAATACATTTCATTTTCATTTTAGCGACGACGAAGGTTGGAGGATTGAGATACCATCTTTACCGGAATTAACTCAAATAGGAGCTAATAGAACCCCTTTGTATCTCGAGAATAAAGGCATTCAACCGATCTACGGTTCTGGTGGGTTCTCTACCTCATCGGATTTCCTCTCTAGAGCGGACTTTATTGAAATATTAAAGTATGCTAAAGATCACTATATAACGGTCGTTCCAGAAATTGAAACACCAGGTCATGGTCGTGCTGCTATTAAGGCAATGGAAGCGCGTTATTATAATTATTTAGCAAAAGGAGATACAATAGAAGCCAATAAATATCTTTTACATGATAACGCTGATACCTCCGTATATACATCGGCCCAATATTGGCATGATAATGTTATGAATCCGGCCTTACCTTCGGTATATGTATTTTTAGCCACAGTTATTGAGGAATTCAAAGCAATGTATTTGGATGCTGGATTGGAGCTAAAAAAGATATCATTAGGAGGTGATGAAGTGCCACGTGGTGTTTGGGAAGGCTCTCCCAAAATTCGACAGTTAATGGACAGTTTGGGCATGATATCTGTGAACGAAGTCTGGCCTTATTATGTTCAGCAGATTAACAAGATTTGTATAGAAAAAGGTGTTACGCAAGCTGGTTGGGAAGAGATAGGAATGGTAAACAAAGGTGACGGCATGGTCGTCAATGAAAACCTTTCTTCGTTAAATATGGAGCTTGATGTTTGGAATAATTTAATTGGCGGGGGAAACGAAGATCTCGCATATCGATTAGCAAATGCTGGATACAAAACTGTATTTATCAGCGCGAGTAATAACTACTTTGATATGGCTTGGAATGCGAACTTCACGGAGCCTGGATTGAATTGGGCAACATACGCAGATTTATATCAATCTTATTTATTTATGCCGGAGAACTTTTTTACGAATATCCATCTGATGTCAAAAGGAATAGTATTCGAGGAAGGCCATTTCAAGGATAAAATTCGCTTGAATGAGAATGCTCGCGACAACTTAATCGGAATCAAGGGCGGACTATGGGCCGAAACGGTACAGAATGAGCGTCGGTTGGATTACATGATTTTCCCTAGATTATTTTCGCTGGCAGAACGAGCGTGGGCACCACGAAAGGGCTACGAAAAAGATAATGTCTTTGATCAGAAGGCGTTTAATAAAGATTATAGCGAGCTCATCAACACGATTGGGAACAAAGAGCTACCAAAGATTGCATCAGAGATAAAATTTCGTTTACCTGCCGTTGGCGTTCTCGAGAAAAACGGCAAGTTGTATGCTAATACCGAATATCCAGGGTTTACGATATACTACACGGAAGATGGTTCTCAGCCCACAAAAGATAGCCCTGTCTATAATAACGGAGTAAAGATAAAGAAAGGACATTCTTATTCATTTGCCACGATCTCGGATGATGGGCGTCGCAGCACAGTGTCACTTATTCAGTTATAGTCATAAGTGCAGCTTCTAATTCGATATCCGAATGTGAAGCATGATATAGACATGAATCTCCTTTTAAAACCAAAATTTGAGGTGATTCGTGTCTTATATTCCATTTTGAAGAGATATAATTGGAGACTTCACGCAGGGCAATAAGGTCTAGGTAGTAGATAGGCAAGTCATTTCCGACAGAGTTAAGCTCCATCGTTAGATTTCTTTTAGCCATACTGCTTACCGAGCATCTCGTGCTGTGTTTGAAAATTATGAAAGCGCTGTTTTTCTGCGCCAATTGCTTTAATTGCTCCACCGAGCTAAGGGTCTCCCAATGCATATAATGTCTGATTTAAAAGCTTGTGAATTTTGATTCTTCCATTTCTGTGAAGGCGGCTACCGTGGTAAAAGTAACATTATTGCTCTGACTAGACATACTTTTAAAGGTTGTTGGTAAGACTAGCCCTCCACCGATATCTTTATATCCGTTGACAAAGTATTCATTTCCTGACTGGTCGATGATTTGTTTAATTTGCCCCGTTTCACTGTTGTATAAGATTTCTCCTGATAGGGTACTGTTTTTTAACTCGAAGGTGAACGTTTGTAGCTTCTCGGAGTTGACAATTTTTGATGTTTCTGCACCCGTTTTGGTATCTGGGCTTTCTAACAGTATCGGAAGAAAGATTAGGGCAGCATCGCGTTTGTATTGTTTGCTGATAAGATCGAAGAGCTCCATAGATTCGTCGCTGGTTGGATTCAACTCCTCACCGCTACGAAATAGCTTTGATAATTTCTGTGATTTGAAGTTAAATAGAGCAACTAGTTGATTACCCGCGGATGATTGACCTTCAAAGCGCACCTGTCCCGATTTTTTGTTAATCAGAAACTTTCGTGTGTCACTAAGGTTCTCCTTTGATTTACCCTTTGCCGTAAAAAGGATATAATTTGTGCTATCCCATTTTACTTTTCCTCCCACACCTTTCCAAAGCGCTTCGGTTGTTTGAGCCGATGCTAATCCGTTGGAAAGAATAAAGATGGATACAAATATAGCGTTAAGAATTTTTTTCATGTTGATCCCCCATATAAGATGGTATCCTTGGTTCTGTTTTTAGTTAAACAAAAGGATATTGTGTGATTTATCGAATGATATCGTTCTACCCTGCCTGTTGGACCGTTTGTTTAAGGTAGAACACAGTTGTCTTGAAGGGCAATAGAAGAGAAAATATGTTTCGTTTCGTAGGGAACTTAGTAATACTATTAAATAGCGTCTCATACGTGTCGTTTTACAAAAACAATACCATTAGTATTTTTGACTTAGCAGAGCCATCTGAATGGCGGTAATTGCCGCTTCTTCCCCCTTATTACCGTGCTTGCCCCCCGAGCGATCGAGTGCTTGCTCTAAGTTGTCTGTAGTAAGTACGCCAAAAATAACGGGTTTATTATATTTGATAGCAACATTTGCGATCCCATTGCCCACTGCATTACAAATGAAATCAAAATGCCGAGTTTCTCCTTGAATGACACAGCCAAGACAGATTACAGCGTCGAAAATGGGAGAGCGAAGAGCTATATCTGCTCCGGAGATTAACTCATAACTACCGGGGACCTGGATAACATTAATATTAGACTCTAAGGTACCATGCTTTTGTAAACCAGATATCGCCCCATCTAAAAGGGCTCCAGTTACCTGTGCATTCCATTGTGAAACAACGATGGCAAACTTTAATCCTTCTGCATTACCAACTTCGATATGTGAGAAGTCGGATAAATTTTTCAAGCTACTTGACATGTGGCAAAGATAAACAAAAATGGCAGCTTAAAAAAATAAGCTGCCGATCTGTTTAAATGAGTGTAATTCCCTAAAGATGAGCTTGCACACGAGCTAATGCACCTTCGATCATATTGGCTTCTGGGCTTTCTGGAAAGTCAGATTTAATCGTTTGATACGCTTTCTCTGCTGCTTTGAAGTCTTCTAACGCTTCGTATACTAATCCTAATTTTTTTAAGAAAAGGGGTGCAGTATATGAGTTGTTACTTTTATCAGCCGCATTTTTGTAATACGTTGATGCATTTTTATAGTCTTTCGATTCAGAATAAGCGTCACCAATCATTCCTGTTACAAGTGGGTCTAGTATTTCGCTTCCTGTGTCAGAATATTTTTGAAGATATTTGATAGCATCTTGAAAGTTTCCTTGGCGTAAGTAAAGACCACCAAGGTAAGCATTCGCAATATTTGCTGATTTTGTATTTGAATACTCATCGGCTATCTCTTTGAATCCGAGAAATGAACCGTCACCATCGATAGCTTTAGCTTGTAATGAATCAATCATTGCATATTCTTCCGCTTTATATATTTGATTTGCAGCTTTTTCCGCGCGAGGGGCTAGGTATAGTTTTTGATAACCAAGATAAAGTAATATCAGCACGACGATACCACCAACGATGAATGTTATGCTCTTTTGGTTGTCTTGAAAGAAGGAACCTGAATTTCTTTTAGGTCCGGCTTGATTTACATTAGTTTTTGACATTTGTTATTATCGTATAATAAATATGGAATGCAAAATTACACTTTTAAAAATTTAATACAAGTATTTAAATAAATTCTAAGCTTTCTATCAGTTACTTGTCGTTGAGAACGGCTTATCGAGCTGTTCATAAATTGAATTTTGGCTCTTAAATTCTGGAACAATTAGCTTCATCTGCTGAACAACCTCCATACTGTTGTCAGTTGTCGTTGATGCAAAAAGATCAGCTAATTGGTCGTTTACCCGCACGAAATTGTTTTCGCGGACTTTCGCGATCATGATTTTTTGGTGATGAGTTGGAAGTGTATTTTCTAAATCGTTGAGAAGCTCCTCGTAGAGTTTTTCTCCCGGGCGAAGGCCAGTAAACTTGATGTCAATGTCTTTATAAGGTGTAAATCCCGATAGTTTTATCATTTTTTCCGCTAGGTCGACGATTTTTACAGATTTACCCATGTCAAAAACAAATATTTCACCGCCATTCCCCATACAACCTGCTTCAATCACGAGTTGACACGCTTCTGGGATAGTCATGAAGTAACGAGTAATCTCTGGGTGCGTTACGGTTAACGGGCCACCTTTCTCGATTTGTTCTCGGAATCGAGGAATGACCGAACCATTTGATCCCAATACGTTCCCGAATCGCGTGGTGATAAAACGCGTTTTTACCTCGGGTCGAGTTTCAATTATTTGGTTATTAAGGGACTGCACATACATTTCGGCGATACGCTTCGTGCCTCCCATCACGTTAGTGGGGTTGACCGCCTTATCTGTTGAAACGAATACGAATTTCGAAACATCAAATTCCACGGCTAGGTTAGCCAGCGTAAATGTGCCGAGGACGTTTGTGCGCACGCCTTCTATTGGATGATTTTCCATCATAGGAACATGCTTATATGCTGCCGCATGGTAGACATACTGTGGTTTAAAAGTCTCGAATAAGGTACGCATGCGTGTCTCGTTCTTTACATCAGCGATGAATGATTGATACGCTTGATTCTTAAAACGATCTTGTAGGTCCAAATGAAGGTTATGTAAAGGTGATTCTGCTTGATCACAAAGAACAATTAGCTGGGGGTTGAAGTAACCTAATTGTTTAGCAATCTCACTTCCTATTGAACCCGCGGCGCCGGTCACAAGGATACGCTTTCCTTCTAGTTGATCCCTAATATTGTCGTGGGAGAGTGTAATAGGTGCGCGCTCAAGAAGATCTTCGATTTTTACTTTCTTAATTTGGCTAGGGGAAAGTGTTCCATTTATAATTTCATTCGCCGGAGGGAGCGTTAGTACGTTGACTTTTTTTTCTAAGCAAATATCAATCACTTGATCCTTTTTTTCTATACTCACGTTGACGGACGCAAAAATTAGTTCGTCTATTGCTAGTTTGTCAATTAGCCTGTCCAGTGTTTTTGAATCATATATTTTAACCCCATCGATATATTTACCTATTTTGCTATCGTTATCATCTATATAAGCGACAATGAATTTGTTCGACTTTAGATCATGGTCGAAAGTTCGTTTCACAGCTATTCCTAGATCACCAGCACCATATACGGCTACGTTTTTCTTCTCCGCAGTCTTCGTTTTACTGTACTGAAAGAAAATTTTTATTAACGTTCTGTAAGTTGTGAGTCCGGTAAATGCAAACAAGCTGTAGATGATAATTACATTTGTTGGAATAATTGTCGGTATACCAAGTGCAATAAATGTGAGTTTGATCGCAAAGAGTATAATGATGTTAAACAGTAATGTGGACAGTATGCGAATTGAATCGACCGCGCTTGTGTAACGAACAATGCCCGAATATAATTTGAAGACTAAGAACGAAAAAGATGTTACCGCCAAGCAGTAAATGATTTCGATGGCGAATTGAGTGCGGAGATAGGCATTCAAATTGAATGAGTAAAAAATAGCGTAGGCAAAGACGAAGGCTATTGCTGCAATGGAAAGGTCAAAAATAAAAATAGTCCAGCGAGGAACTATACCGATTTGGTTAGAGATAGAGAGCTTTTGCATTTACATGTTTTTTCACTTGCGTAAATTTATAAAAAAAAATGGATTAACCCTTCTTAGCGCCGAAATATCAATAATATTATCTAAATTGAGTCCCGTTATCAATCGGGAGCTATTGTTATTATGAATGATATATCGAAAATTGCTCAAAAAGCTATTTTTCAACCTCAAGAAGCTTTAGCTAATCTAGGGAAAGGGCGTCAGGCTCTAAAAATAGGCATACCTAAAGAAATTTCGTTTCAAGAGAAAAGGATGCCATTAACACCGTTATCCGTTGCCCTATTAGTTGAATATGGTCATGAAGTTGTTATTGAGTCAGGGGCGGGAAATGCGTCTAATTTTTTAGATCAGCATTATAGCGAACAGGGTGCGCAGATCAGTCACAATACACAGGAAGTATTTCAATGTGATATCGTTATTAAAATTTCCAGTCCAACTATTGCAGAAGTGGAAATGATGCGTAATCGACAGGTGCTACTTTCCTCGCATCAACCCTCACTTATGGATCTTCGAGTATTGCAGGCTTTGATGCGTAAGCAGATAACAGCGCTTTCTTATGAGTATCTTAAGGACGAGGGGGGGCATTTAACGGTTGTACGAGCGATGAGCGAAATAGTAGGCGCTACCTCTGTATTAATTGCCGCGGAATATTTGAGTAATATCTTTGATGGCAAAGGTTTAATGCTCGGCGGTGTGACGGGTGTTCCTCCTACTGAAATGGTGATTATAGGTGCCGGTACTGTTGGAGAATACGCAGCTCGAACGGCAATCGCACTGGGTGCACAGGTAAAGGTTTTCGATAGTTCAGTCTACCGCTTACGTAGGCTACAAAGTAATGTCGGTAGTCGCGTGTTCACTTCTGTTATCCAGCCTATAGTGTTAAATAAAGCAGTGCGTTCTTGTGACGTTGTTATTGGCGCTGTACGCGCTATTCATGGGCGATCTCCCTGTATTATCTCAGAGGATACAGTCTCTAAAATGAAGCCAAATTCGGTGCTCATTGATGTAAGTATCGATCAAGGTGGATGTTTCGAAACATCAGAAGTAACCTCTCATGACAAACCTATATTTCGAAAGTATGACGTTATTCATTATGGCGTTCCCAACATAGCGTCACGTGTAGCACGGACAGCGACCTACGCGTTGACCAATATTTTAACTCCGTTGCTCGTGCAGGTTGGTGAATGCGGGGGTATGAATAATATGATATGGGCTGATAAATGTATTCGAAGCGCGATATACCTATATCACGGCATGCTAACGAATAAGGATATCGCCGATAAATTTAATTTACCCTCAAAGGATCTGGATCTAATTATAGTAGCTAATCAATAATAATATGAAACTTTTATATATCTTTTTATTTGTGGCACTTATTAACTACTACACGTTAGCGCAGGAAAAAATTGCGTTATATTCGACAATTCCTAACACTAATAAAACAGCGGAAACGCTATCTGCCATAGATATACCTTCGCTTTATATTTACGAAAAAGAAGGAAGTGACAAAGCTGTTCTTGTTATCCCCGGCGGAGGTTACGGTCATGTCGCTATTGATCATGAAGGACATGCAATCGCAAAAGAATTTAATAAACATGGCTATAGCGCTTATGTGTTGTATTACCGTTTACCAAAGGACTCAACGATGATTGACCGTAAAATTGGGCCTCTTCAGGACGCACAACGGGCGATGCAGGTGATTCGTGAGAAACACGACTATAAAAAGATAGGAGTTATTGGTTTTTCTGCTGGTGGCCATTTAGCAGCAACGCTTTCCAACCACTATGACGATGTTAAAATACCTAATGATTCAAAAACATCGCTACGTCCAGACTTTTCTGCGCTGATATACCCTGTCATATCAATGGATGATGCAGTCACACATAAGGGATCAAAACGCAATTTGATTGGGGAACACCCGGAGCCGAATGTAGAACGTTATTATAGCCTGGATAAACAAGTTGATAAACAAACACCAATGACATTCTTAGTTCACGCCAAAGATGATAAAGCCGTACCAATTGAGAATGCGTTACGTTACAAGATGGCATTAGATGAAAATGGTATAGCGAACGAAATAGAAATTTATGAAACTGGGGGACATGGATTTGGGCTGATTAATAAAACTGATCCCAAATCTTGGTCCGACAGCCTATTTAATTGGCTTTCTACACAAAATTAAAAAAGCTTCAGCATTAGGGTGCTTATTGACGTTGAAAATTTATATGCCGGGTGATGTGGACGGTCGCTCTATTTCCTAATTGAACGTTGGAGATAGGATGCAATAGTGTATGTAATACTAGTTTTGGCTTACTTAATACGATTTCTTTGTAAAAACCTCGAAAACGGATGTCGGTAACTATAAAATCACCTGCTTGGTTGAGGGTGAAAGAGACATCTTCTTGGTGTATCCCTATATCTTGATCGGATTTTATGCCAAGTAATGAAGCTTGACTGCTTGATAAGATGTTACTTTTAGCAAGTAGTTGTGCAGTGTAACTATTGTTGGGAATATAGTACAGCGTTTCGGGGCTTCCTTGCTCAATGATCCTCGCATTTTTCATAACGATCAGTTCATCCGCCATAGCAAGGACCTCGGTAGGGTCATGGGACACTAATAAAATAGTCAATCCTGTTTCTTTAACAATTTGTTTGATATCCTGTTGTAACGCATCGCGGAAAGCGGCATCTACCTGATTGAAAGGTTCATCCATGAGTAGTACTTCCGGTTCGTTGATTAGCGCTCGAGCAATCGCGACACGTTGCTTTTCACCACCGCTTAAATCTGCTACTCGTTGCTGACTAAGATGTTCTATTTTCAGTTTCTGTAAAATTTCTTTTGTTTTGGATTCCTTGCGCGTGATATTAGTGTTTGGTAGCTGCGAAGCAATATTATCCCACACTTTTGCATACAGATTCAAGTCATCAAATCCTTGTGAGACCAATTTCATTGCATCGTGTCCTGGGATAAGTTTGTCCTTACGTGTGGGGACGAGCCACCCTTGATAGCGGACCTCTCCAGACGAAGGTTCTAATAGGCCGTATATAAGTTTAAGAAGCGTGCTTTTTCCGCTTCCAGATTCCCCGATAATTGCTGTTATTTTTCCTTGTTGAATACCAAAATTAACATTGTCGATAGCGCGTACATTTTCTTTTGACTGAAAAACGAGTGAGAGATTTTCTCCGAAAATAAATGGAGCTTCGAATTTCTGGGTATCAGTCGGTATGTATTGACAAGAAGAAGTTTGTTGTGCCATATGTTGATTACAAAAGTAAGCAATTAATTCGTAGGTCTAAATACATAGTAGTTATCGCCGAAAAATCCAGGAGAGGAATATTAGTCGTTGGTCGTTCGTAACGAGCTGACATCTGTATTGTTGGCAAATACCCCTCGTTTAGGTTGTTTTTTGTTGTAGATTTAGAATCCAAGCGTCGCTCCGAATGTGAAATTGTTTACTCCTCTTTGAATCGGACTGTTTTCAAACATATCGTTGAGATAATATTTGGTAAAAAGTCCAACGCTGCCAAAACCTACACGAGCAAAAACGCCGTACTGAAAGCTCGATAGGTTATAGTTGTCTTTATATTTTTGTTTGCCTTCTTGTTCACTTTTCAAGCGTTGTGTACCTTTGAGAAGTATACCAGTCATCGCACCGACAGCTACTTTTGCACGGTGCCCGTGACTGTTCCTGTTTCCGCGGAACTCGAATGTCAACGGCACACGCAAGTAAGTGGAAGTAAAGATATTTTTCTTATAGTCGATATCCGAGGTAGCATAATCAAGCGGAGTTGCTTCAGTGTCGAGAATGATATTCTGTTTTAAGCGTAGATAATTCCATTCAAAACCCGTCGATATATATGTTTTAAATTTGTCATTAAATCGCACGCCGAATTGTGCAATATCAAATCCAAAATTTGAGGCTTTTTTATATTCTAAAAATTCGTTGTCCTCAGACAAGGTAAAACTGCCGTCATCAATAAGCCTAGAGAATCCCCAATCTATGCGTGTAAAAGTGAGTCCGCCAAAAAACCTAGGATACTTGATTTCCTGTCCGTAGTAATCATAATCTTTTTTACCTACTGAGGGGGTAAAGTCGATATTCGTCGCTTCCTCCTTGTGGGCAGTATCGGATATCGTCTTTTTTTGTTGAGCTGAGAGGGATAAGCTGCTGCTTAATAGCAGTATACTACAAATCCAAGTGTTTACGCTATGTCTTTTTTTCATAAGATCTATTTTCTTTTTTTTGAATCTGGATTTAACGTGTGAGTACGATACCCTGAGATGAATAGATCCTTCTTCATCATGTATAGTTCAATCCGTGCTTTCCTGTCGCCATTCTTACATCTTCCTCAGATGACCTTCAAAATAATTTTTTCCAAGGTTAGTTCACGTTGATATCAAAAAGACGATCGGAATCCTGAGAAGGTTGCAAATAAAGCGAATTATTTTGCGATTATCTTTCTAATAGTGGGTGAAATGATCTCAATGGTCAAATTCACTGCCTCATTAGGAAGGAGGTTTGGGATCTTTTCGGGCCATTCTACAAAGCAATACGCACCGGAATAAAAGTACTCCTCATATCCGAGGTCAAGGGCTTCAAATTCCTGTTTTAATCTATAAAAATCAAAATGATATACGGGTCCGTTTTCCGAAGCATATTCGTTGACAATGGAAAAGGTCGGGCTAGACGTGCTATCGCGGACGCTCAGTGCTCTACAGAATGCATTTACGAGTGTCGTTTTTCCTGCTCCCATTTCTCCATGAAGCAGAAAGATACGTTCAGCCGGGAAAGTATTAATTAGTTTGGATGCCAAAGCATCCAGTTCATGAAGATCTGTAACGATTGTTTCCATATTCAAAGGTAGCTACTTTGGGCTGTACACAGCGAACGGAATAATCATTTCTTCAAGGGATACACCGCCATGTTGGAAAGTCCCATTGTAGTAGTTCATAAAATGGTTGTAATTATTTGGATATACAAAGTAGTAATCATCTTTAGAGAATACGAAGGAAGAACTAACTCCCAGTTTTGGAAGTTGGGCATCATGTGGATTTTTGATTAGAAATACCTCTTTGCCATTGAAATTTAAATTCTTGCCTTGTTTGTAGCGTAGGTTGGTGTTCGTGTTTCTGTCGCCAATAATTTTACTCGGTCTTTTAACCTTTATCGTGCCATGGTCTGTCGTGATAATTACCCGAACATTACGCTGAGAAAGCCATTTTAAAGCGTCTAAAAGGGGTGAGTGTTCAAACCAAGATAAAGTAATGGAACGGTAGGCACTCTCATCGTTAGCTAATTCGCGAATCATCGCCATGTCCGTACGGGCGTGGGATAGCATATCCACAAAGTTGTAGACCAAGACGTTAAGCTCATTTCGCATTAGATTGTTAAGTGAATCGACAACATCTTTTCCTTGTTCTAAAGTAAGGATTTTATGATAGGAGTGCTTTATATCTCTACGGCAAACACGTTTTATTTGGTCCGTCAGAAATTCATTTTCATAAAGATTCTTGCCTCCTTCGTCATCATCATTCTGCCAAAGGGTAGGAAAGCGACGTTCCATTTCTAATGGAGTTAACCCGCTAAATATAGCGTTTCTTGCATATTGTGTAGCAGTGGGTAGGATGCTATAATAGGCGTCTTCTTCCTCAAGTCGATAATAGTCGGTGATAACCTCATTGAGCATTTTCCATTGATCATATCGCAAATTGTCGATAAGGAAGAAAAACGTGGGTTTTTCTGGTTCCAACACAGGGAATACCTTTTTCTTGAGGATTTCGTGTGACTGGATAGGACCTTCCTGTTTGTTCTGTATCCAACTAATGTAATTTTTCTCTATAAATTTACTGAATAAGGTGTTGGCATCTGCCTTTTGCATAGTAAGGATTTCATGCATTCCTGCATCCTCAAGCTTTTGTAGAGAGAGTTCCCAGTAAATAAGTTTTTTGTAGGCGTCAACCCATTGTCTATAATCTAAGTCGTCATTGATAGTCATACCGAGGTTCCGAAATTCTTGTTGATAAGCCATCGATGTTTTCTCACTAACTAAACGCTTGTTCTCCGTAAATTTCTTGATTGTTAGTAGAATTTGTTTTGGGTTAACAGGCTTGATAAGGTAATCGTCGATTTTCGATCCAATTGCGTCCTCCATCAGATGCTCTTCTTCATTTTTTGTTACCAAAACGTTCGGAATCGTAGGGTTTATCGTTTTTAATATAGCTAAGGTTTCTAAGCCAGTTTTGCCCGGCATGTTTTCATCTAGAAAAACTAAATCAAAAGGCTCATTTTGGAAAGCTTCAACGGCATCGTTTCCGTTATTTACGGTTTTGACCCGATAACCGCGTTCTTCCAGAAATAAAATATGAGGACGTAAAAACTCAATTTCATCATCTGCCCATAGTATGTGTATTTTGTTTATCATGTAATTTTTTTAAATCGTGCATCAGATACTTAAATCTGGTGAATTTTTGAATCGAGAGGATTTTAAAGTTGACCTCTATACTAGATTAGTCAAAAAGGAAGATTTTTACTTTAATTTTAACACTAATTAACTTCATTCTCTGTATCTTTGCCCTTACTTTAGACGTCTAGTGTTTAGCTAATAAAACGTGGTTATCAAGTGAATATGCCTGTTAATCAGGTTTCTTCAAATAGATATGAACTAATGAGAAACACGTACTATTGTAAGAGACATGTGACAAACTACAGATTTGCGTCTAATAACTCTGCACTGTTTGTTTCAAAAATAACGATAAAATATCATAAAGGTTGGCAAAATTGAATAAGAAGAAGATAATTAATGATCCTGTATACGGTTTTGTTTCAATTCCGTCCGATTTCATTTTTGATCTTGTTCAACATCCTTTTTTGCAACGATTGCGCTACATCAAGCAAGTAAGCATGACCCACTTGGTTTATCCTGGCGCTTTGCATACGCGTTTTCAACATGTCGTTGGGGCTGTACATTTGATGGGCTTAGCGATCGACACTTTGCGGGGAAAAGAAATCGAGATAAGCTTTGAAGAAGAAGAAGCTCTCTTGGCAGCAATTCTGCTTCATGATATCGGTCATGGACCATTTTCCCATTCCTTGGAACACACTCTTGTTGAAGGGGTGTCCCACGAAGTCATTTCTTCATTATTGATGGATCGCCTCAATAAAGAGTTTGGCGGGAAATTGGATCTGGCAATAACTATTTTTAAGGATAGATATGATCGTAAGTTTTTTCATCAGTTGGTTTCCAGCCAACTTGATATTGATAGAATGGACTACCTTAATCGAGATAGCTTCTTTACAGGAGTCTCGGAAGGGGTCATCTCGTTCGATCGCATCATTAAAATGCTTGATGTAAAAAATGGTGAACTTGTAATCGATGCCAAGGGAATTTATTCGGTCGAGAAGTTTTTGATCGCGCGTAGGCTGATGTATTGGCAGGTTTACCTGCATAAGACGGTTCTGGGGGCAGAACAGATGCTGATTAAAGTGCTTTTTAGGGCTAAAGAATTAAGTGCAGCAGGTGTCTCTTTATTTGCTACCCGGGCGTTGCAACATTTTTTGGTTAATAAAATTAATATAGAGAACTTTTTGCGGGAACCTGCTCATTTGGATTGGTTTACTAAACTAGATGATACGGATATTATGTCTGCATTAAAGGAATGGACCTATCAGGACGATAAAATTTTAAGCATGCTTTGCCGTAAGTTGATGGACCGCGATTTACTACGTACGGTCTTACGAAAGACCCCGTTTACGAATCAAGAAGTTGATTTAGTGAAAGAACGGGTGAAAGCCCATTTTGAATTGGAAGATCACCAGGTAGATTATTTCGTGTATACGCAAGTTATTCAAAATAGCGCATACGACATCAAGCATGATAATATTAAGATATTAAATAAGTTGGGTAACGTACAAGATATTACTGAGGCTTCAGATCTTTCGAATTTAGAAGCGCTCGCAAAACCGGTACAAAAGCACGTGATTTCCTATCCCAAGGAAGTTGGATTTTTGTTGTACGAAGGTTAACAATTGGTAAAAATTAAATTAATAAAAAGTATACATTTGTAAGATGCAATTTACTGCAAATCAAATAGCAACGTTACTCCAAGGGTACGTAGAAGGAAATCCCGAAGTGCTTGTCAATCAATTGGCTAAGATTGAGGAGGGTGAGGAAGGTTCCTTGGCTTTTTTATCAAATCCAAAATACGAACACTTTTTATACGAAACGAAAGCTTCCGCTGTTATCGTTAATGAAGACCTTCAACTTCAGAAACCCATACATTGTAGTTTAATACGTGTGAAAGATGCCTACTCAGCATTTTCGGAATTATTAGGTATTTATGATAGACTTCGTAATGAACGTACGGGTATTGAAACGCCCTCGTTTGTCCATGAATCAGCAACGCTCGGTGAGAGCGTTTACCTAGGCGCTTTCTCCTACGTAGGACGCGATGTGAAAATAGGTGATAACGTAAAGATATATCCGCAGGTATTCGTTGGAGATGGTGTTGTGATAGGAGATCATACGACGCTTTTTCCGGGTGTAAAAGTTTATTATGATAGTAAAATAGGTCATAATGTTGTTTTGCATAGCGGCGTTGTGATTGGGAGTGATGGGTTTGGATTTGCTCCACAAACAGATGGTACGTATAGCAAAGTGCCGCAAATTGGAAATGTCATTATTGAAGACAACGTAGAAATTGGAGCAAATACAGTAGTCGATCGTGCGACGTTAGGCTCAACAATTATCCGAAAAGGGGTTAAGTTGGATAATTTAATACAAATCGCCCATAACGTCGAGATTGGTTCGCATACGGTAGTTGCTGCGCAGACAGGTATCTCAGGGAGTACTAAAATTGGCGATTCGGTAGTTATTGGAGGTCAAGTCGGAGTGGTTGGGCATATCCAAGTTGCATCTGGTTCGCAAATCCAAGCGCAATCCGGTATCAACCGTACCATTGATTTGGCAGATAAAAAATGGGGTGGTTCACCCGCAATGCCATATAATAGTAATCTGCGATCTCAGGTGATATACAGTAAACTACCGGCGCTAGAGCGACGTTTAGCAGAGTTGGAGGCACGGTTAAAAGAATTAGATGATGAAACACGATAATTTGCTAATTTGATGTTAGATATGAATGTGAAACAACGGACCATACAGACTGAAATTTCGATTTCAGGTATTGGCTTACATACAGGTAGGGCGGTAAATATGGTGATTAAACCTGCCCCTGAATTTCATTGGTATAAATTTAAACGCGTTGATTTAGAAGGAACACCTATAATTGCGGTAGATGCCGATAATGTAACAGACACATCACGCGGCACCACCATTACGCAAAGTGGGGCCTCGGTAAGCACAATAGAGCATTTAATGGCAGCACTCGTTGGGTTGCAAATTGATAATGTGTTGATTGAAATTGATGGCCCGGAGGTGCCTATTCTTGATGGCAGTTCTAAAATATATGTTGAGAAAATATTGGAGGCGGGATCTGTTGATCAAGAAGCTGATCGTGATTACTACGAGATAAAAGACAATATCGCTTACATTGAGAAAGACAGGAAAGTTGAAATTATGGCGATGCCACTCGACGGATATCGTTTGACTTGCATGATTGACTTCAATTCTCCCGTTTTGGGCAGTCAGCACGCGTCGATTAGTAATATTTCAGAATTCGAAAGCGAAATTGCCGGCTCTCGAACATTTTGCTTTTTACACGAGTTAGAAAGCCTTCTGAATCACAACCTTATTAAAGGAGGAGATCTCTCGAACGCAATTGTTATTGTCGATAAAGAAGTTAGTAAAGATGAACTAGATAAGCTTTCTGGTTTATTTAATAAATCCGTTGACGTAGCGAACGAAGGAATTTTGAATAATATTAAGTTGCGCTATCAGAATGAACCAGCACGGCATAAGCTGCTAGATATGATTGGGGATCTTGCACTAGTCGGGCGTCCATTAAAAGGTCATATTATGGCAGCGCGACCAGGTCATGCTGCAAACGCAGCGTTTGCTAAGAAGATAAAGGCACAGATTCGTAAAGACAAAAATCGGAAGAATATCAAGGTATATGATCCGAATATGACGCCCGTATATGATACTGTGCAAATTATGAAGATACTGCCGCACCGCCAACCAATGCTGATGGTCGATAAGATTCTTGAACTAACCGATACGCATGTGGTAGGTTTAAAGAATGTAACCATGAATGAAGATATATTTATGGGGCATTTTCCGGATGCTCCCGTATTTCCAGGGGTGTTGCAGATCGAGGCAATGGCGCAAACAGGCGGTATTTTAGTATTAAACACGGTGCCAGATCCAGAAAATTGGTTAACATTGTTCCTGAAAATTGAAAATGCTCGTTTTAAAAGTCAAGTGACTCCAGGAGATACGATCATATTCACTTGCGAATTGTTAGAGCCGATTCGCCGTGGAATAGCTAGGATGAAAGGAATTGGCATGGTAGGTGATAGAGTAGTGAGTGAGGCCGAATTGATGGCTCAAATTGTAAAAGTAAAAGGTAATTAACATGATACAACCGTTATCATACATACATCCTGAAGCAAAAATCGCGCAGAATGTAGTAGTAGAACCCTTCTCTACCATTCATAAAGACGTGGTTATTGGGGAAGGAACTTGGATCGGGTCGAATGTCACCATCATGAATGGGGCCCGTATCGGAAAGAACTGTCGAATTTTTCCAGGTGCAGTTATCTCGGGGGAACCTCAAGATTTGAAATTCGAGGGGGAAGTTACAACCGCTGAGATTGGGGACAACACCACCATTCGGGAATGTGTGACGATTAACAGAGGAACAAAAGATCGTTACAAGACTGTAATTGGTAAAAACTGTCTTATTCAGGCATACAGCCATATAGCGCATGATTGTTTTATCGGTGATTATTGTATTTTCTCGAATTCGAGTACACTGGCTGGGCACATCACGGTAGGTGATTACGTCGTATTAGCTGGTATGGTTGCGGTACATCAATTTTGCCAGATTGGTTCACATGCTTTTGTAACTGGTGGCACGTTGGTACGTAAAGATGTACCGCCATTTATCAAGGCGGCGCGGGAACCAATCTCTTATGCAGGGATAAACTCGGTAGGATTAAGACGTCGAGGGTTTACAGCAGAACAAATAACGGAAATCCAAGACATCTATAGGGTGTTGTTTGTTCAAAATCGTAATTTGACAAAGGCTCTTGATTTGATAGAAGCGGAATTTGCGCCAACTGAGCTTCGCGATGAGATATTGTCTTTCGTTCGTAGTTCCAATAGGGGGGTAATAAAAGGGTTTAATCAAGGAAGAAATACGTCACTTTAAAAAGAAGGATATTATTGAATATAACTTTACAAGATTTAGGTAGGCGGTATAATAGAGAGTGGATTTTTCGACACATTGATTATACCTTTTTAATTGGGAAAAAATATGCGATACTTGGACCGAACGGTTCAGGGAAATCCACCTTGTTGAAGGTACTTTCGGGGAGCTTAACTCCAAGCGAAGGAGAGTTGACCTACCAAAACCAATCTCAAAATGAGATTCCTGCGGAAGAAATTCATAGAGAGTTGACAATTGCGGCCCCCTATGTAGAATTGATAGAGGAATTCACATTAAGGGAAATGCTCGAGTTCCATTTTAAATTTAAATCTTATAACGATGGGTATGACTTACAAAATGTTGTTTCATTGTTACAGCTTGAGAAAGCGCTTGACAAAGAAATGCGTTTTTTTTCCTCAGGAATGAAACAACGAGTAAAGTTAGCTCTCGCTTGTTGCTCTAAGAGTAACATCGTTCTGCTGGATGAACCAACGAGTAATCTCGACGTTGCAGGCGAAGCATGGTACCTCTCGCTCGTGGAAAAGACAATTGACCAACACCGGCTGTTGATCATTGGTTCTAACCAAGAAAAAGAATATGCATTTTGCGATGCACACCTTCAAATACTTTCCTACAAATAACCCGGTCCCTACGTTTTTATAAGAGGAGTATATTTTGTAGTTTTGTGTA
>NZ_JABMCQ010000052.1 GCF_013179575.1 Sphingobacterium shayense
CTAGAAGGAATTGAGGCAGCCACTGGAAAGGACATTGCAATTGAAGTGGTCAAATATCTAGAACGGCAATATGCAGTAAAACAGGCCGCAAGACCGGCAACGGTAAAAAGAAAAGTCAAGAAAGAAAGTAAACTTTAAAATCAAAAGGTCGAATATTGTTGATTAGGTATTCGACCTTTTGTCTTACGAGAAAGATGTTTTTGTGCTTTTGCTAGTTCTTTTTCATATTTCTTTGTGTATTTGTGGTTTTTAAATTTAACGCCCCCAGAAGTAATAGCAAAGTCTTTCAAACCTAAATCTATTCCACAGGCAGCACCCGTCTTTTCTTGGGGTTGATAGTGTTCTTCTAATAGTATGGATACAAAATATTTCCCTGTTGGCGTTTTACTTACAGTACATTTTCCAATCTTACCCTTTACTTCACGGTGACTATTTACTTGAATAGCTTTTTTAAACTTTGGTGCGCAAAACAGCCCATTTTCAAGTTTTGCAAATTGCGGAATAGTGAAACTGTTCTTTTTCCTCTTCGACTTAAATCTTGGAAATTTAGCGTGACCACGATAGAAATTCACGTAGCCAGCGTCTAAAGATTTCAAAGCTGACTGTAAAGATTGGCTATTGACTTCTTTAAGCCAGATATTTTCGTTAGTATTCTTTAATGCTATGAGTGTTGCTGCCTGTATATAGTAATTATCAGATTTTTTACCTGCTTGATACTGGGCTTGTTTTTCATTTAAAAAATGGTTGTAAACATATCGGACACAACCAAAATGCTTATCCAACAACACTTGCTGCTCTTGTGTGGGTTGAAGTTCAAATCGATATGTCCGAATAATTGTCTTCACTATACTATTAAATAACCCGCCCGGGTGAAATTAATTAAGAAATAATAGGTAATATTCTGATTAAGACACTGGAATTCAGCAATCTTAATATCGCAAAACAATCCGTACCTCTATCAAAGGCAGCAAATAATTAGCTAAATATGTTAGTAATCATTAACTCATTTAATATTAATTATTTTCTAAGTGTTTGAATCAGATTTAGACCACATACATTTTCTAATTCGTTATGTCCACGTCTGTCAATTACTTCTATTGTTCGTAAGTTAAAGCACGAGTCTACTTACCCTATCCGACATTCAACTCATAAGCCATTCTTATCTAAACATTTTTGGAAAGAACATACTTTCTGGTCAGATGGATACTTGGTTTGCTATATTGATGAGGCATCTCCTGAGACCATTCGTGGGTACATACTCTGGTCAGGGGGTAGTCACTTACATCCCACAGGCTAAAGACCTATCGGTTTTACGCTCTGTTTTATAAAAACAGTAGGAAATGATCTTTCTGACCAACGAAAAGCGACGAATGACGGTACAACAATGTATTTGATGTGGTTTCTTTTGTCAAAACACAATAATTTATTTTGCAGCCGTTCTAAAAGACTCAGATTTCATAGAAGCATCACACAAGCTTAACCACGACCATACATTCGCAATTTAACTTTGACCTAAATATGGAGCATATCAAAGGATTGAAAGAAAATCGGGATGTTGTCTTTAAAGAAGTATATATACAATATCACTCTCAAATTTACAGTTTCATAATACTACGTACTAAATCAGAGTACATAGCTGAGGAGGTAACCCAGCTCACCTTTATTAAATTATGGAAACAAAGAGAATTATTACGTGAAAACCTGCCTCTCAACATACAACTCTTTGGAATAGCAAGACAGGTGATGATTGACCTTTTAAGAAAGGAGGCTACACGTTTTAAGCATGAAGGTCTAACTGCAACCACTCCATTCACAAACTGCCTAATACATGCTATTGAAAGTAAAGATTTACTCCATCTTTTACAAAAAGACATCCAAAATATGCCTAAAATGCGACGTACAATATTTGAACTCAGCAGGAATAACGGATTAACTCATAAAGAAATCGCCAAATTGTTTTCCATTTCTCCAAAAACAGTAGAACACCATATCGGCAAAGCGCTCGGTCAACTAAAACAGCACCTATATTCGATTATGCTCTGATTATTCATAACGCATCACATAAACAATCCTGCTGTCCCAGCATACTACCGTAGCCTCATCTTCAATACCGGACTGTCTCTTAACTTATTTAAAAAAACAGACTAGGGTATGGTACGCTGAGCCACGTAATATAAGTATGAGGTTCGCAAAAAGAAAACGTAGAAAGTCTCGCCATGAGACTACGGCTAAAATTTATCGTAAACAAATTCTGTGGAACAACCCTTCGATCGTCGAGGAACTATTTTCAGATTCCCAATGGATCAACCAAACTCAATCTGACATAAAAAAAGTACCCTCCAAAAAGATGGAGGAAGAGATTGTGAAAAAATTGTCCGAGATACAAGCTGAAGACCGTAAAAAATTAAGCCGGAACAATACTATGCATTTGTTATTAAGCTATTCTTCTGTCGCATGTCTCGTATTATTTATCCTAATCGGCGTAAACCAATATCACAACCTAGACAATCAAAAACAAAAGATAGCCGTTATTGATCACGCTAGGGAAAAACATTGGCATGAAACATCAAACACACAGGATACCACGCAAACACTATACCTGCCTGATAGCTCCATGGTAGTTCTTTATCCCAACACCTGCATTAAATATATCGTATCAAACTATAACAATGCCCGAGAAATACACCTATTTGGCAAAGCACTTTTCAGCGTAAAAAAAGATAAGACGCGGCCGTTCAGCGTGTACGCCGGCGGAACGAAAACGACAGCACTAGGTACTAGTTTCACCGTCGATACACAACAGGAGAACACACTTACCTCTGTGGAGCTCCATTCAGGTAAAGTCGTTATAGTTTCTACTGCACCAACAGCTGGTTTTACTAATGTCTACCTGACCCAAAAAGGGGATCGTCTGACTTTTGATCGCAATACCAATCAAGTTCAACAAAAAACCAAAGCAAGAAAAACCAGAACAAGCAAACCGCAGCGAAAACTCACCTCCTTCCAAGACGCACATCCTAAGAGAGGTACGATTCAAATTGACAACCAACCCATTATCGAAGTACTAGTCGAACTAGAAAAAGCATATCAAACGAGAATCCAAATTCTGGATAATACCATTGCTAAAATCCAATACACAGGTATAATTGATACCGAAAGGGAAAGCTTAACAGATGTGCTAGCTGTCATTTGCCTTATTAACGACTTGGAATATTCTATAAATGACCAGTCAGGCTATACCTTAACACGTAAAAACATTAAGAAATAAAAATCTATAATTAAAACGACCATGTTTAACAACACGCATCAACTGACAAAAAAATTGCTGTTGGCGATTTTTTTCGCTGCAATGGCGGCGCAAGCAAATGCCCAGCAAGATCAAGTAAAAGGAGCGACGCAAAATGAACTCGGTGAATTCCTTTCTGGGGTAAGTATTAAAGCAACCCATCAAGGAACAAACCAGAGTTTTAGCACAAGCTCTTCGGACGAAGGACTTTTCAACTTCCGAAACCTGCCCAACGGAGGACCTTACCAGTTTATCTTTAGTTACGTTGGTTACAGCTCCGACACCCTATCCGGCTACCAAATTCAACAAGATAAACCGATCGCCCTTAGCATAAAGTTGCAGCAGCTAGCTACTGCTATCGATGAAGTTGTAATCGGCTATGGAAAAGTCTCTCGCAAAGATGTTACGAGTTCCATCACGACGATTAAAAGCGACGACATGAATCAAGGTGTATTCACGAGTCCCGCCCAATTGCTACAAGGAAAGGTCCCGGGCTTAACCGTTTCATCCAACAATAGTAATCCGAACGCCACCCCATCAGTTACCTTGCGCGGCTCATCTACCCTTCGTGTTGGTGAAGCAATGGAGCCCTATTACGTAATTGACGGAGTCCCTGGTGCTTCATTAACTTTGGTGGCGCCAGACGACATCGCTAGCATCGATGTACTTCGTGACGCCTCTGCCACCGCAATATATGGATCCAAGGCAGCCAACGGTGTGATCATTGTCACTACTAAACGCGGACACAGTGGACAGACTAGCATTAACTACAGTGGATATGTGGCAATAGATAAAGTAGCAAAGCACTATCAAATGATGGACGGTGATCAATATAGGACGTTTATTAACAACCATGGATTCTCAATGGAGCCTACAGATGATTTGGGCGCAAATACGAATTGGCAAAATGAAGTGCAACGAACTGGAGTATCCAACAATCACAACATCTCGCTAATTGGTGGTAGTGAATCAACACAATACAGTGCTAGTGTGAATACTTTAAAAAACAATGGAATTATCAAAGGGACAGATATGGGACGTCAAATCGGAAGAGGTTTTGTGCAAACCAAAGCTCTTGATGATCGACTGAGTGCATCATTTAATCTAAACACAAGCATTACTAAGCAAAATGACGTGCTTGCTCTTGGAGACGGTGTAAGTGTTTACGATGCTATGTACTATTTTTTGCCAGTATCTCCTGTGAAAAATGAAAATGGAAGCTGGTTTGAAAAATCGGATCGTTCACAATATGTAAATCCCGTTTCGTTAATTAAAGAAAATACGAACTTCACCAAAACGAAGGTCATCCAAGCGCATGCAAAATTGGCTTATAAGATCATCCCAAGTCTGACCTACAACATCGACTTGTCGATGCAAAATAGACAAATTAACAACTCTCAATATTACACTAGCGCTTCTATGGCGGCCCGCAATCAAAATGGAAAGTCTATTCGTGCAGCAGTCGAAGATGATCGCAAAGTTTTAGAAATGAATTTAGCTTATGACCACACTTTTAATCAACTTCATAAATTATCAGCACTTGCTGGTTATTCTTGGGAAGAAAATAATAACGACGACGGTTTTCAACTAACGACCTCGGATTATTACGATGATGGTTTAAGCTATTACAATCCGGGAATGGCGAATGTCGTCGACTTACTTGGCTTTGGCAACTACTACCTTTCAACTCTGCGAATGATCTCCGTATATGGGCGGGTAAACTACGCCTACAATAGCAAATATTTATTCCAAGCGACTATCCGACGAGACGGTTCTTCCGCTTTTGGTAAAAACAACCGCTGGGCGACCTTTCCGTCAATATCTGCAGCATGGCGAATATCGGAAGAGCCGTTCATGCAAGAATCCGTTTTTAACGATTTAAAATTACGTGCAGGATATGGCGTGAGTGGAAATTCGATGGGATTCGATGTTTTTACTGCCCGACAAGTTTATGGTGCCACATCGAGTTTTTACACCAATGCATTAGGTGATCAACTGCGTACATTAGCCGCTCTTCGCAACGCGAACGAAGAGTTGCGTTGGGAGCGCACTGGAATGATCAATCTAGGTGTTGACTTCGCGTTACTTGATAATCGCCTAAGCGGTACGGTTGAAATTTATGACAAAAACACAACAGATTTAATCTATGATTATGCTGTATCCACTACAAAGTACTTATACGGGTCGTTAACAGCAAACGTGGGCGAAGTGAACAACAAAGGTATCGAGATCACACTAAATGCGACCCCCGTAAAATTGACAGACTTCAGTTGGAGTACTGGAATTGTCGCATCACACAACAAAAACGTCGTCAAGGGTATTTCGAATCAGGAATTTTCAGTCGATTATGTGGATCTTTCCGATCTAGGCGGAGCGGGACAAAGTAGCGCTTTTCAACAACGTCTGTTGGAAGGTGCACCGATCGGCCAATTCTACACTTGGGAATGGGCCGGTTACAATGACGATGGAATCTCCACATTCTATGTTCGTGACGAAAACACCGGGGATCGCACTGGAGAAACCACTATTACTCCAACTTTCAAGGATAGAGCTGCTACAGGCAGCGGTCAACCGACCTTCACACTAGGATGGAATAATAACTTGGCCTATAAAAACCTGGCTCTAACCGCCATGTTTCAAGGCGTTTTCGGTAACAAGATTATGAACGCAACAAGAGCGCGCCATTCCAATGTCGTTGGAAACGCGGGGCAAAAGAATCTCCTCGCTAGCGTTATCTCTACGGAAAAAATGACCGACATCAATGCCCATTACCTGTCCGATAGATACCTAGAAAAAGGTGACTATCTGCGTTTAGCCAATCTGTCACTATCCTATAATCTTCGCGATATCTCGACTCAAATCAAATCAATGCGAATTTACGCGAGTATAAACAATGCCTTTGTAATTTCAAGTTACAAAGGCTTGGATCCCGAAGTTGATCTGGGGGGATTGACCCCAGGAATAGATAATCGCCAAATTTACCCACGAACCCGCACATTCATGTTTGGTGTAAACTTTACTTTATAATCAAAAAAAACTATGAATACTTACAAATTCGCCTTCTATATTTCGACAACTATTCTTGCTACCACCCTTTCTTCTTGTACCGATTTAGATGTAGATATTAAATCGCAGTACACCGAATTTCCGACAACCGAACGAGCGGCCGAAGCAATTTCAGCTGACGTTTACGCTGCCTATCGCGGTGCATTAGGTTACAACCATTGGATGTCACAAACATTAAGTTCCGACGAAGCAGTTAGCCTCGCGTTAGGTACCGATTACTATGACGGCGGTCGATTTCGAGAATTGCATGTTCACAATTGGACAGCCGACAATGGCATAATTCCAGGCATGTGGAACGACGCTATGAATGGCATAAATTTATCCAATAATGTGCTTGCGATATTCGGCGATGATCAAAGTGACGCCGCAGCACCGATGCGCGCAATGCGCGCTTTCTATTACTTCATTTTGATGGATAATTTCGGTGATGTCCCGTTAATTACAAGCAAAGTGGATCAAATACCGGAACGATCCTCTCGCGCAGAAATATGTCATTTCATCGAATCCGAGCTACTTGAGGTCCGCGATCGGCTACCGAATGAAGTGACCGTCGCAAATTACGGGCAAGCTACGCGGTATATGGCGGACGCTCTTTTAGCTAAGCTTTATTTAAATTGGGCAGTATACACCGCCTCGAACATCGCGGCATATACACCCGAAGCCAGCAATGCTAAATTAGTCGATGTAGTGGCAATGTGTGACGACATCATCCAATCAGGGTTTTATAACGTAACCAGTCACAGATATCTCGAAAAATTCCGGCCCGATAACGGACCGCAAATTAAGGATTTTATTTTCGCGGTTCCCTACGATCGTGAAAAGCAACAAGGAATGACCTATTCTCGCTATTGGATTCACCGCAGCGGCCAAAATCAGTTTGCCTCCCTCCCACAGAGTGTCGCAGGCACCTTGCGTGTATTACCAGCTTTTCTTGAAAAGTTTAAATTAGAGGGGGACCAACGAAATTCTATCTATATCGGCGGCCTACAATATTATTGGTCTGATTACGCGCCAGATTTAAACCGGCCGTTTTTGATAACAACATCTAAAAAAGGGATTGATCAAGATTACAATGGCAATGATGCTAACGAAACTTTCCAATGGCATTTAGAAACAACTAAAGAGATTTCCCTTCGTCCCGATGGAGGACCAACACTGAATGGAGGAAATGACTTAAAAGGACGTTCTATGGGTTATCGATCCGTTAAATTTTATATGGATGTTAACGTCACCTCCGCAAACAACCGTAACCAAAGTAACGACGTGCCAATATTTCGCTACGCGGATATTTTACTTATGAAGGCGGAGGCTATTTTACGTGGAGCACCAGCCACTAATGGAGAAACGGCTAAATCACTTATCAATCAAATACGTAACTACGTGGGAGCGCCGGAGTTAACAACGGAACCTACCCTCAATGATTTGCTCGACGAACGTGCGCGAGAGTTCGTAGACGAATCTTGGAGACGAAATGACTTAATACGTTTCGGGAAATTTGAAGATAATTGGGGATTTAAATCATTATATTCCGCTGGTTTTTCAGAACGATTTCGACGAATTTTTCCGCTACCAACGAGTGTTCTTAATGTCAATACGAACTGGAGTCAAAACCCCGGTTATTAAAAGAAGCGATCACTCGAACCGCTAGAAAAACCTTTCCTTAAAAACTAAGGCCGTATCAATCTAAGATTGTTACGGCCCTTATGTTCTATTAGGTGTCCAAAACTATTTCTTGTTGGGGTTGCTACTCATGACATAGGTTAACGTACCACCAGCTATAATTTCTGAATGCTTTATTTTAAAATCAGTTATCGGTTTTCCGTTTAATTCCACCTTCTTGACGTAAACATTCTTCTCACTTTGGCCAATGGCTGCGATCTTAAAGGATTTGCCCTCTCCAAGATTAATAGACGCCGATTTAACCAGTGGACTACCGATCCAATATTCGTCAGATCCAGGACTAACTGGATAAAACCCTAATGAGTTAAAAATATACCATGCGCTCATCTGTCCACAATCATCATTTCCACCCAGTCCATCGTGACCAATATGATACTGATTTTCCAATATCATGCGAATACGAGATTGTGCTTTCCACGGAGCATCGGTGATATTATAGAGATATACAACATGATGTGAAGGTTCATTGCCATGTACGTAATTACCAATAATTCCCTCTCTTGTAATATCCTCTGTATTGGCAAAAAATTTATCTGGTAAATGCATTGTAAATAAAGAATCTAAATAGACTTCTAATTTCGTCTTTCCGCCCATTATTTCCATTAGCGCTTTCGGGTTGTGCGGTACGTAGAGGCTGTAATTCCATGTATTACCTTCGATAAAACCTTGCCCATGTGTTTCCAAAACATCAAACTGTTCCCTAAATTTGCCCTTTGTGTCTTTGGGGCGCATAAACCCAATGCTAGGATCATATACATTTCTCCAGTTCTCCGACCGTTCACTAAATGTCTTGTAGACATCCTCAACGCCTAAGTGTTTGGCTAATTGCGCTATACACCAATCATCATACGCGTATTCTAATGTATTGGATACAGAGGTTCCCGACACTTCGTCTGGAACATAACCCCGGTCAATATACTCTCCGATACCTTCATAATTACGTGTATTTGCTGTTTGGACGCATGCAGCCAAAGCTGCGTGAGGATCTCCTTTGTAAACACCCTTTAATATTGCATCGACTACAACAGATACAGAGTGATACCCACTCATACACCAATTATCATTCGCATAATGTGACCAAATCGGAAGCATCTTCAAAACACTTTGATCATAATGCGCCATCATTGATGAGATCATATCGGCGTTGCGCTCTGGATTTATTAAATTAAGATAGGGATGAAATGCCCTGAACGTATCCCATAACGAAAAAGAAGTATAGTTGACAAAACCATCTGCCTTATGAGTCTCGTAGTCGAGCCCTTTATATTCTCCGTTTACATCCATGTATACGGTTGGCATGAGAGCCGCATGGTACATCGCAGTATAAAAGTTTATATAGTCGTCCTCTCTTAGCAAATCAACTTTGATCTTTTGTAATTCATTTTCCCACTTTTGTTGTCCCGCGTCTTTAACCCTATCAAAATCCCAATGTGGAATTTCTGCTTCCATATTGGCGAGAGCATTACTCATACTTACAGGGCTTATCGCTACCTTCATCTGCACCTGCTCTTGGTCTTCGGTATCGAAATCAAAATGCATCGTTATTTTCTGTCCCGCTATGTCGGGAAAATTTTCGGTTTGATTAAATTTACGCCAAAAACCTTTATATGGTATTTCTTCTCTATCAGAAGACGAACCATAATTTTTGAAAGCTTTAGAAAATGTTATCGCGAAGTAAATGGTTCGTGTACGCGCCCACCCGCTACTTTGAATATAACCTGTTGCGACCGAATCGTTTAAAACTCTAAATACCGTCCATATATTCTTTTGGTCATAATTATAAATACCCGATTTCAAATCGATAATAATGTGCGATTGATCAGATTTGGGAAACGTATAACGATGAAACCCCACCCTATCTGACGTTGTTAGTTCTGCGGTGACTTTTGGATCATCCAACATAACTTTATAATAATTAGCCTCCGCCGTTTCGTTACTATGAGAATACGCCGATCGATATCCGGTTTCCGGTCTTTCCGCGGTTCCCGGATTAAGCTGCAAGTCCCCAACTGTTGGCATCACTAATAAGTCTCCTAAGTCAGAATGTCCAGTTCCACTGAAATGGGTATGGCTAAAACCAACGATCGTTGGATCATCGTACTGATAACCTGCGCAATACCGATAAACCTCTCCATTATACTTTCCGTCAACAGCATACGGTATCGTATCGGTATCTGGGCTCAATTGCACCGCACCAAACGGTACAGTCGCACCTGGAAATGTATGTCCCATCTTTGCTGTCCCAATAATTGGTGAAACATATTTCACTAATTCGTTGTTCTGCGCGGAAACCATTAAAGGCAGGATAAGGACCACCAGAGATGTTAAAATTTTGTTCATCATAGTTTTGAAATAAAAACCTGCATGCTCCATTTCGGAGATAAGTAGGTAGTAAATTTAAAGTAAAATTTTCGGGCAAAAAAACTAATAATCTGTAAATATCGGAAATAGGATGGTGTTCGTCTGATTGCACCTTATGCGTCAAAGAGATTTGCTAACTACAAAGAATATTCTCATGCAATCATTGTCGAACGTAGCAAATCCTTTAAAATGCCGATTAGGTCGTTATGAAGAATCGCAGTTATACGGCTTATATGAAAACACAAAATGTGAAAGGAAAACTAGTTCTCTATTGCTTCCGAAATTGCAAAATAGACACTCTTTTTGTAAATAGACGATGAAAACTGTAAGGTAATAGAGCATACCAAAAAAGTTACACACATTTATTCAACTTATTTGTTGAATAATTTATTGGGTTTCCTCTCAGTTGGAAGATAATTATTCTTCAAATATTCCTATTAATTATAGGTTCAATAAACCAATACAAACAGTGAAATAACCAAGAATATAATATTCAAGACGAACAAATAGACTAAAATTATTCCAATTCAACCGTAGCAAAAATAACACCCATAAAAGTCTAATAAACAAGGTATGCAAATGAAAAAAAATATTAAAAAGAATTTGATATATAAATAAAAATTTACCAATTTTATATCGAACTATTTTAATCACAAAAAAGACAAAGTCTACTATGGCACGTAAAAAAAAGGAATCTGCTCAAGGAACTGAAAGTATCCCTGAAAAAAAAACAAGAAAAGTAGTTGCAGGACCAATTAGAGATAAAGAAAAAACAAAACGCAGGCTGGTTGCTACCGTGGGAAAAGTATTACAAAAATACACCTATTCAGGACTAACAATAACTAACATTGCGAAAGAATCTGGTTTAAACCCGAAGTTGATATATCTTTACTTTGGAAACCTAGATGGTTTGATACAACAGTACATCCTTGAAAAAGACTTTTGGTCTCCGAAATCTAGAACACAATTAGCAGAGCTTGTTGAGGCTCCTCATTTAATCGGAGCGACGGAAACCAATGAAGTATTCCAAGGCCAATTCGACACTTTCTTAAAAGACAAAACTATCCAGCGCATAATCCATTGGGAAATGGGAATGAAAAACAAACTCCTCAGAAAGGTTGCCGATGATCGAGAAGAGTTAGGCGAACACTTACTATCTTCGCTAGATAGCAAATTTAAAGGTTCTGACGTGGACATTAGAGCAACACTCGCAATCATCCTAGGAGGGATATACTATTTAACGCTACACGCTAAGAACAACGGGAGTACCATAGGCGGTATAGATATCAATGAAGATGCGGGAAGAGAACGTATTGAAGAAGCGATTGAACGAATTATTCGTCGCGATTTTAAAGACGCGGAAGAGCAGCTGGCAAAAAAAACTACAAAGAAAAAATAAAAGCGTATTTCGTACCAACATCAGTGACACAGCTTCAGCTATATCATGTCCTCATAAAGCAAAAACTTTCTGAGGACATCTTTATTAAAAGACAAGAATATGATTCAATAATCTCTAGACCCATTCCCAAGCATTATATGTTTCCAGTTTAATCACATAACAAAGTTATTGAACTAAAATCACCTAAATAGACGCTCAACGTCTATATAATTCTCCTCTTAGACACAAGTGGCAAAATCGAACCACTAATCCGTTAGAACCCAGAATACAATTTACAGATTCTAATGATATAATAAAAAACAATAAATGGTGATTACCAAGCCCTGAGCCGGCTACCAGTTTCTCCAAATCAGTTTTATAAATCATCATGCCCGCTAGACTTTAAGGAATAGCGCTATTAATTCTAGTAAAAAAACATTACTTCGTTTTCGACAACTATCTCGCTTGGAATAAAACAAAAAATAGTAATTTTATGGTATGAGTATTTTAAATCAAAAATTCAACACGGTACACGATTCTGCACCGTTTTCTCAAATAAAAGTTACGGATTATATTCCTGCATTTGATAATGCAATAGCCAAAACAAAAGCCGAAATTGCTAAAATAACAGAAAACAAACAGGACCCCTCATTTGAAAACACATTAGAGGCGATGGCCTATTCCGGCCTGGAACTGGATCGCATTTCTAATATTTTCTTCAATCTACATTCCGCAGAAACCAACGACGAACTAGACAAATTAGCACAAGAAATTGCGCCAAAATTATCCGCACTATCGAATGACATAACGTTAAATTTCGAGCTATTTGAAAGAATAAAAAAAGTATATGATCAACGTGATTCTTTTTCGTTAAATCCCGAAGAAGCTACACTTTTAGAAAAGTCGTACCGGAACTTTGTACGTAATGGGGCTCTGTTGAACGATGAGGAAAAGAAAAAGCTTCGGAAGATTGACGCCGAATTAGCTGTTTTAAAATTAAAATTTGGTGAAAATGTACTTGCAGAAACCAATGCTTATCAGTTGCATATAACCTCTCAGGAAGACCTTAAAGGACTTCCCGAAGGAGCGATAGAAGCGGCCAAAGGAGCGGCAGAATCCCTTGGAAAATCCGGCTGGGTGTTCACACTTGACTACCCCAGTTACATTCCATTTATAACCTATGCCGATAACCGTGATCTACGCAAAGAAATAACCCTAGCCGCAGGTAGAAAGGCATTTCAAAACAATGAACATAACAACGAAGAAAATATTCTCAAAATAACAAATCTAAGACACCAAAGAGCCAATCTCTTAGGATATCCGACGCATGCACACTTCATACTTGAAGAAAGAATGGCTGAAAATCCGGACAACGTAAACGCTTTTTTAACGGATCTACTCAACAAAGCAAAACCAGCAGCTCAGCGGGAATTCAAAGAGCTGTCCGATTTTTCACAAAGAATACAAGGAATTTCTAAACTCGAAAAATGGGACGGCAGTTATTTCTCCGAAAAATTAAAACAAGAACGATTCGACTTAGATGACGAACTTTTGAAACCTTACTTTAAACTAGAAAATGTTCTAAACGGTGCATTTTTAATAGCCGAAAAATTATTTGGTATACGTTTTATAGAAATCGATAACATCGATAAATATCATCCAGAAGTGCAAACCTACGAAGTAATCGACGACAATCAAGATCTGGTCGCGGTATTCTACGCCGATTTTTTCCCACGAAAAGGAAAACGCAATGGTGCTTGGATGACCTCATTCAAACCACAATATATTCAGGATGGTATAAAACAATGTCCTCACGTTTCCATCGTATGTAACTTTACGAAACCCACGGTCACGAAACCCTCATTGCTTACATTCAATGAAGTAACCACGCTATTCCATGAATTTGGGCATGCACTACATGGTATTCTCGCCAACACGACCTACCCTACCCTTTCAGGAACTTCCGTATATTGGGATTTTGTCGAACTGCCCAGCCAAATTATGGAGAACTGGTGCTACGAAAAAGAGGCGCTAGAACTATTTGCTAAACACTACCAGTCAGGCGAAATGATCCCGATGGAATTAATCGCTAAAATTAAAAAATCTGCGTCTTTCCTCGAAGGGATGGCTACACTACGACAGCTCAGCTTTGGTTTACTTGATATGGGTTGGCATGGAAAGGATCCTAAAAATATCAATAGCGTAAAATCATTTGAGTCCGAAATATTCGAATCTACCAACCTATTTCCAGACGTCGAAGACAACGCGATGAGTCCCGCGTTTTCACATATCTTCAACGGGGGATACTCTTCAGGATACTATAGCTACAAATGGGCTGAAGTATTAGACGCTGACGCGTTTTCGTTTTTTCAACAACATGGGATATTTAGCCGACATGTTGCAACTTTATTTAAAGATAACATATTATCTAAAGGGGGAACAGAACACCCAATGGAACTATATAAACGTTTCCGCGGACAAGAGCCCACTGTGGACGCGTTACTAAAAAGAGCCGGCTTGATCGACTAACTTTTGTTAAGAAATTTAACGCAGATGCTTTCTTTTTAAAGAAAATCCTGATTAACTTTAAGATATAATCATTAAATATAAAAAAGCAATTATGAGTAAATTAGAAGAAAAGATCGCTGCATATGTTGCAGAAGCAAAAAAACTAAATCTAGCACTTGATGAAAAACTGATAGCTGCAGTTTCAAAAGGACTAGGCCCTTCGATCTATAATGCGGATGCAGAAACTGTTGCGGGCTCTGATAAAGCAGAACTCGATCGTCTAAAAAGTAATTTTCTAATTAAAAAACTAGGATTGAAAGATAGTCCTGAGCTAGACAAAGCGATTGAAGAGGTTATCGATCAGATAGGAAAATCAAACCGCAACAAGTATCGTGCAATTGTATATGCACTTTTAGTAAAGAAATTCAAGAAAGAGGGCGTTTACTCCTAATTTACATTACATTTTTTAAACACAATATCTCGGAAATATTATAAGTGACAGGAAAATAAAAATTTCCATAATACAATAAAGGACAGATCGTTTTACTCTGTCCTTTACTTTTCTACTAAAGCTTAAAAGTGACTCTGTATTTAGAAAAAAATAAAAAAGCGATTAGATTCTACAACCGGAGTTACAGAATTTAATCGCTCAAAATAAATACCTTTCTACTACGTCTACTTATTTAAGGTTATCGCGGTAGACTTTCGCTTTTTTTACCTCCGTCTGGATATCTTTTCTCGATGCGTCATAAGTCAAGACCTTTTCGTAATCAGCAACAGCCTTATTATACGCGTCGCTAGCCTTAGCTTTATCGTAATTATCAGTACCGCTAGTACCTAACAAAATACCCAAATCACGATAAGCGATAGCCCGATTTTGGTACAATTTCGAATCGTTTGCAGAAATAGATATGGCTTTGCTAAAATCTTCAATTGCGGTCTTCAACAACTGTTCTTTCGCAGAATTACCTAATTTTCCATTTGGCGCAACAGCTAGATTATTGCTTGCCTTTGCTTTGTAGTAATAAGCCGAAGTATGGTTAGCATCCAATCCGATTACCTTCTTAAAGGTTTCAATTGCACTTGTATACGCCCCATTATGGAATTGTGAATATCCTAGCAAATATTGCACATCCGGATCATTTTCTTCTGCAGGCAACGCTTTTTTAAGGTGTGTCGCCGCAGCTTTAAAATCTCCGTCTAACAAAGCTTTTTGGCCTAGGCGTACATTCGGGTTACTATGCTGTTCTTGATCTTGCGCCTGCACGGTCAAAGTCAACAAAGCTAAGGATGCCGATGCTAAACCTAATTTCATCATTCTCCACGGGTTATTCAAAATTCTACGTTTCATATATACTAATTTATTCTTTCTATTAATTAACTCACACTATCACTCTTTGATATAAATTTCAAGCAAATAGTTTAACTATGCAATCTGAAGTTATAAACATTTCCACATTTTATAACGAAAGCCCGCCAAATTTGCATCATTAACGTACCTCATCACTCGGATAATAACTTTATTAGCACAAATAGTACCAATTTTCAAAGTTGGCACCGCTCTTGCAATTATAGCGTTAATTATTTATTAACGGGAAAACAAACTTAAAATCTGACATTTTGTCGGATCAACATATATATACATGAACAAAAACGACACATTCGACATAAATCAAGTCCTTTCTGTCATTAACGAAGAAACGGAATTTTTTCCGCTACTTAGTTCACAAGACGAGGAAGAAATGAGCAAAGCTGATATTCCAGAAATCCTACCTATTCTCCCCCTACGTAATACTGTACTTTTTCCTGGTGTAGTCATTCCGATCACCGTTGGTCGAGATAAGTCAATCAAGCTAATTAAAGAAGCTTATAAAAACGACCGTACAATAGGTGTAGTATCCCAAAAAGATATGACCATCGAAGAACCGACGGTCGACCAACTTCATCGACTGGGTACCGTTGCAAATATCATCAAGATATTGCAAATGCCGGACGGCAATACAACGGTCATTATTCAAGGGAAGCAAAGGTTCAAAATCACATCTATGGTCTCTACTGAGCCTTATCTAAAAGCGAAAGTAGAACGTGTCCCTGAGGATAAACCAAAAGTGTCAAATCGGGAGTTTAAAGCTCTTATTGCATCAATAAAGGAGCTTGCTTTACAAATTATACAGTTATCACCTAACTTGCCGAGTGAAGCTGGGCTTGCTATTAAAAATATAGAAAGCCACACGTTTTTAGTGAATTTTATCTCTTCGAACATGAGTCTAGAGACGGATCAAAAGCAAATATTGCTCGAGACCAAAGACTTTGTTAAAAGAGCGAAAATATTACTTGAACACCTTACTACAGAGATACAACTTCTTGAGTTAAAAAATCAGATACAGAATAAAGTTCGCGTAGATCTCGACAAGCAACAGCGAGACTATTTTCTCAATCAACAACTAAAGACCATTCAAGAAGAGCTTGGTGGCAATAGCCCTGATTTAGAACTACAGGAATTAGATAAAAGATCTCGTTCGAAAAAATGGCCTATAGATGTTAAAAAACATTTCGACAAGGAGTTAGAAAAACTGGCTCGCATTAATCCAGCAGCGGCCGACTATTCCGTTCAAATTAACTATTTAGAACTCCTATTGGATTTACCATGGGGAGAGTTTACTAAAGATAATTTTGACCTGAACCGTGCAACGAAGGTTCTCGACAAGGATCATTACGGCCTTGATAAAGTTAAACAACGCATTATAGAGTATTTGGCCGTCCTTAAATTGAAGAACGATATGAAGGCACCGATTCTCTGCTTGGTTGGCCCTCCAGGTGTCGGTAAAACTTCTCTTGGGAAATCTATTGCAAAAGCGTTGGGTAGAAAATACACACGGATGGCTTTAGGGGGCGTGCGAGACGAAGCCGAAATTCGTGGCCATCGTAAGACATATATTGGCGCAATGCCGGGTCGCATTATACAATCTTTGAAAAAAGCTGGTGCTTCAAACCCTGTGTTTGTACTTGACGAGATCGACAAATTAGGCTCAGATTTTAAAGGTGACCCTTCTTCCGCCTTGCTTGAGGTTCTTGATCCAGAGCAAAATACTAATTTCTATGATCATTATGTAGAAATGGAGTATGATCTATCGAAGGTTATGTTTATCGCTACGGCAAATTCCTTAAATGGTATACAGCCTGCATTATTAGATCGAATGGAAATCATCGAGGTTAATGGATATACAATAGAAGAAAAAATAGAAATAGCAAAAAAACACCTATTACCTAAGCAGCTTGAGGTTCACGGTCTAACCAAAAAGTCAGCTACGCTAAGTAATAAAATTATTGAGAAAATCATTGAAGAATATACAAGAGAGTCTGGTGTCCGAGGATTGGAAAAGAAAATAGGATCGATTGTACGTGGTGTAGCGACAAGGATTGTAATGGAAAAAGAATACAATCCTAAGGTTGACAGCGCGTTGACTGAAGAAATATTAGGCGCTCCGATATTCGACAAAGATCTCTACGAAGATAATGAAGTAGCTGGTGTAGTGACGGGACTTGCTTGGACATCAGTAGGTGGTGATATTTTATTTATTGAATCGAGCTTAAGCCCAGGTAAAGGCAAACTTAGTCTAACAGGTAATCTAGGAGACGTGATGAAAGAATCGGCTGCGATCGCTATGGCATACCTTCGTTCTCACGCTGATCAATTTGGAATTGACTATAAAATATTTGACAAATGGGATGTCAATATCCATGTTCCTGCAGGAGCAACCCCTAAGGACGGACCTTCAGCTGGTATTACGATGCTTACGGCATTGACGTCGCTCTTTACCCAACGAAAAGTGAAAGAAAAATTGGCAATGACGGGTGAGATTACGCTCCGTGGTCGGGTACTACCTGTTGGTGGTATCAAAGAAAAGATACTAGCCGCAAAACGGGCGAATATAAAAGAGATCATCCTTTGTAAAGCAAATGAAAAAGACATATTAGAAATTAAAGACGACTATATTAAAGATCTTAAGTTTAATTATGTAACTCACATGTCTGACGTCATAAACCTTGCTTTACTCAAGCAAAAGGTAAAAAATGCGAAAGAACTTAACTACACAGCTTAGTAAATACTAACGGAGGGGATCCCCTCCGTTTTTTCCCAACTCAATCTGTTTCTGATTTTCATAACCGAACAACACCATCGGCGTAATACTAGAAATAATTAATAACATCAAACACTAAAATAGCTTCGATAATTCCGAAGCTTCTTAGTTTTATACGTATTTTTGAACCAATGATTGAACTATATACCGATGGGGCATCGAGTGGTAACCCTGGTCCAGGTGGCTATGGCACTATTCTAAGAACGATATACAAAGGCGATAATCCTGCGTTTCAGGGAAAGTTAATAGAGAAAGAATTTTCAGGGGGGTTTCGTAAAACGACTAACAATCGAATGGAGTTATTAGCTGTCATTATAGGGTTAGAGGCACTAAAAAACCTAAATCAGTCAGTCACAGTTTTCTCTGACTCAAAATACGTTATTGATGCAATAGACAAAAAATGGGTCTTTGGTTGGATAAAAAAAGGCTTTGAAGGTAAAAAAAATAAAGATCTGTGGTTACGCCTTATGAGTCTATACGGTCGTCATCGCGTAAAGCTTGTCTGGGTAAAAGGCCATGCTGGTCACCCATTAAATGAACGCTGTGACCAACTTGCAGTTAGAGCTTCCAAAGATAAATTGAACTGGAAAATCGATTCGGTTTTCGAAATGGAGGAGCAAAAAAGCTGATAAAAAGCACATAAAAATTGGGTAGTAAAAATTAATTCACTACCCATGAGATTTTGTATTTTCCTAAACTAAATTCTAGTTCTTTTTTTGTCCTGTTCGGCGAAGAATAGAAACCGCATTAAATTTGCTGGTGTCATAATGAGGTGGATCAATAGTTAGCGTTGTCGGAAAGGGTGCGGACTTGTCAAAGAAATAGATCTTTGTCACGCTCCCGTAGTCGTTTACAGGAAAAAGGTCAGCACACGCATCGAATTTTGCATTGGATAAATCGCCTACAGTGACCGCATACACGCGAATAATGCCTCCTTTATTCTGTTCATTTCGCACGAACGCAACTTGCTTGAAATCACCGGGTAAATCTTCAATACTCGGTTGATTGAATGCCTCCCAAACTCCATAGCCTAATATGATGATCAATCCTATGGCGATCCACCAAAACCTCTTGTTTCTTTGCATTATAATGATATCGTTATACCGAGTAATTTATAAAATTCTTTTAATATTGCTTGATGCCCTGGCCATGCCGGAGATGTTACAAGGTTTCCGTCCACGACAGCCTGATCGGCTGGTATATTTTTCCAAGTTCCTCCTGCGAGCTCAATATCCGGGCCCACCGCAACGTATGCCGTCAATGTCCTACCTTGCAACACACGCGCTGTGGTTAATACCTGAATACCATGACATATTGCTGCAACGGGCTTATTTTTGTTAAAAAAATACTGCGTAAACTCAATAACCTTTTTATTTAAACGAATATACTCAGCAGAACGACCGCCCGCTATATATAGTCCATCGTAATCTTCCGGGTTCACGGTATCAAAATCGAAGTTTATAGCGAAATTATGGCCGCGCAACTCCTTATAAGTTTGATCGCCTGTGAAATCATGTACGGCGGTTGGCACCACGTCGCCCTTTTTTCTTTCTGGTGCAATAGCATGAACTTCAATCCCTACTGAACCCATTGCCTGAAACGGTACCATCGCTTCGTAATCTTCCACATAGTCACCGACTATCAATAACACTTTCTTTGCCATATCTATAAGATTTTTGTATTAATTACATTTGTTCGAGTTTCGCCTTTAACATCCGTTTTGTCTTTCGTACCTTTGCCTCTAGCTGTGCGCGATGTGTTATAGAAACGACACCCTTACCTTGTTCAAAATTTTGATAAAACTCAGGAAGACTAAACGTTTCAAGAATTTCTGCACCATCAAAAGGTAACCGCGCCGTAGCGATATCTAATACACTTTGCCCACCTCGTTTTCCTGGGCTGGTTGCCATTATGAAAAGAGGCTTTCCATTAAATATTTTTCGATTAGGAACACGTGAAATCCAATCATTAATATTTTTATACGCGGCATTGAAATTACCATTATTTTCGGCAAAAGAGATCAGAATGAAATCTGCTTGATCAATCTTATTGACAAATTCTTCGATAAGCACAGGTATTCCGTTAGACTTCTCTCGATCGATCGAAAAGATCGGCACTTCATAATCGTTCAGATCGAGTATTTCAACCGTATCATCACTTTCTTTATAATATTTACTTACAGATGTTACCAACTTTTTATTAATGGATTCTGAACTGTTACTGCCTGCAAATGCTAATATCTTCATATATTAAAATTAACAAAAATATTTCTACTTATAGACCCGCTTTTAATTAAAAAGGCGTCCAGAGATCTGGACGCCATATTTATTATTTGGTGGTTAGTAGCAAACGTTATCTCAAAAACAAAAGTTCACGCAATTTTGGCAACGGCCATTTTTTGTCATCTACAATTTTCTCTAATTTATTGACATGGTAACGTATCTCATCAAAATATGGTTTCACTACTTCATCGTAAGCAATTGCTTTGTCACGGATATCATCAATAACATTCGAAGTCTTACGCGCTTGACGCATTGCTTCTGCTTGCTCTAAAATCAAATTCGTATGTTTAGAAATCCGTTCTACAAGATTCAATTGTGAGCTATACGCTGCAGCGACTAGCCCTATGTCTTTAAGACCTTTAACATTTTCAATCAATTGATTCTGATATTGAAAACACGCTGGAGCAATCTGACTTGTTACTACTTCCTCTATTACGCGGGCTTCAATCTGAAGTTTTTTATAAAAATTTTCTAATAGTATTTCATGGCGTGCTTCTGATTCACGTTTTGAATATATCCCGAGCTTTTCAAACAGTTCAAGACTTTCTTCCTTCACGTAGACATCCAACGCCTTAGGAGTCGATTTGATATTGGACAATCCACGAGCTTCCGCTTCAACCGCCCATTCGTCACTATAACCATTACCTTCAAAACGGATTGCTTTTGAATCTTTAATGTACTTACGTACAACATTCAACAACGCGAGGTCCTTTTTTGTGCCTTTTTTAATCTGTTTATCTACTTCTATTTTAAATTCAATCAACTGCGCAGCAACAATAGCATTTAAAATGGTCATCGGTAATGCCGAATTCGACGAAGAACCGACAGCGCGGAATTCAAATTTATTTCCCGTAAAGGCAAACGGAGAAGTCCGGTTCCGATCAGTATTATCCAACTTCAATTCTGGAATTTTAGGGATACCGTGCCATAAGTTAGCTTCATTTTTAACCTTTTTAGCCACCCGCGCCGACTCAACTTCCTCAAGGATCTCATCTAGTTGTGACCCTAAGAAAATAGAAATAATTGCTGGGGGTGCTTCGTTAGCCCCTAGTCGGTGATCATTACTATGGCTAGCAATGGACGCACGCAACAAATCTGCATTTTCAAATACAGCTTTAATAGTGTTAACAAAGAAAGTCAAGAACATAAGATTGTTCTTCGGAGTCTTACCTGGAGACAACAAATTAACACCTGTATTTGTAATCAAAGACCAATTGTTATGTTTCCCTGATCCATTAACTCCACTATAAGGCTTTTCATGTAATAAAACTTTGAAGTTATGACGCACAGCGACCTGCTCCATAAGATTCATCAGCAATTGATTGTGGTCTATTGCGAGATTTATCTCCTCAAACATGGGCGCACATTCAAATTGAGATGGAGCGACCTCGTTATGCCTAGTTTTCAAAGGAATACCGAGCTTTAAAGCTTCGTTTTCAAGATCAACCATATAAGCAAGAACGCGCTCTGGAATCGCTCCAAAATAATGATCTTCCAACTGTTGTCCTTTTGCAGAAATATGTCCAAATAAAGTACGTCCGGTCATTTGAAGATCCGGGCGGGCGTTGAAGAGAGAGAGATCAACTAAGAAATACTCCTGCTCTATCCCTAACGACGCTGTTACCTTTGAAACAGATTTATCAAAATATTGAACGACTTCAGTTGCAGCTTTGTCAATCGCTGCAGTTGCTTTTAGTAAAGGTGCTTTATAGTCTAATGATTCACCCGTATAAGAGACAAATACGGTCGGTATACATAATGTCTTGCCTGCAACCGTCTCAAAAATAAACGCAGGAGATGAAGGATCCCATGCAGTATAACCGCGCGCTTCAAAAGTGTTACGGATACCACCATTAGGAAACGACGAAGCATCTGGCTCCTGTTGCGCCAACGAGTCGCCTGTAAATTTTTCAATCGCGTTACCATTCTCATCTGGCTCAAAAAATGCATCATGCTTCTCAGCGGTCGTTCCCGTTAGCGGTTGAAACCAGTGTGTATAATGTGTTGTACCATTTTCGATAGCCCAAACTTTCATTGCTTGCGCAATATGATCTGCAATATCTCGCGATACCTGCGAGCCATCTTCGATCAACTGAAGAAGTTCCTTATACGTATTTTTAGAAAGGTAATCTTTCATTTTAGCAATAGTAAATACATTTTTGTTGTAGATACTGGTCGCTTTTAATGACTCAACTTTCTCAACATAATCTAGAGATCGCGAAACTGCTGCCTCTGCTGCTTTAAATCGAAGACTTGACATTTTTCTGAGTGATATTTTATTAATTTATACAGTTACTGGTATTATTTTGATGTAAATGTACGTTATTTTTTAAAAAACAATCAAAAAAAATACAAAAAACATCAATAATTCGCATTTTCCCACCTCAACACCCTCACCAAACATAATAAACCTCAAAAAAGATCGTCCATAACACCATCTCATGTAAAAGAACAGAACTACGCGTGCACATTTAAAATACAACCCCTGTATTCTAATAATACAATGAAGCTTCACGCCTCAAACTATCTATCTACTTAGGAACTTCGTACCTTCCCCCCTCTGTGGAGAACAAAATATGAGAATGAATACGGCATTCGAAAAGAACATATGACTGTAACGTTTACTAAATGTATTCCGTATATTGCATTATATTTTTTTATTATGAGATACAATAGCATCATCATCACGGCAATTGCTGCTGTTGCATTTATTGGATTTGGCTGTATTATAGCTAATGCATATAAGTATAAATACAAAGTGAATAATACGATTAGCGTTACGGGTAATGCGATGAAAAATTTTGAGTCCGACATAGTAAAATGGTCCGCTTCATTTAGTCGCAAGTCAATGGACCTTGCGTCTGCCTCTGAGCAATTACAATCCGATCGCGAATTGGTTCGTCAATTTCTAATAAAGCAAGGAATAGATTCAAAAGAAATCCTTTTTAACGCAGTAAATATTCAACGAGATTTCTCTTATCAGACCGACGGTGAAGGGAAAAGTTACAACACATTTACGGGATACAGTCTTTCCCAAAATGTGAGCATAGAATCAAAAGAGCTCGGTAAAGTAGATAATGCGTCACGCGAAATTTCCACTTTAATTTCCCAAGGGGTCGAGCTCAGCTCCAATTCGCCAAACTATTATTATTCGAAGTTAGAAGATCTTAAACTCGAACTTATATCACAAGCTTCGAACAACGCGAAACAACGAGCACACAATATCGCATCGGAAGCGGGAAGTTCACT
>NZ_JABMCQ010000053.1 GCF_013179575.1 Sphingobacterium shayense
TTGCGACACGTCAAGACGAAAGAGTAAAAAAACGAAAAATCAAATTTGTTGCTACGGTGAGAATCACGTACCTTGGTTTCTAGAAATCGGCAGGCAACATGGTCCTTTAACGGATAAAAGGTATGACATGGCGAATATATTAACGAATAACAAAGTCTCCTGTCCAAAAAGATTGTCAGTTAACCAATTTTCTGGACCCTTAACACACGAAAATGGCAAACCAAAAAGATTTAAATATAGCGATACTTATCGACGCAGATAACGTGTCGTACAAAAAAATAGCCGGGATATTAAATGAAGTGAAACGATATGGTATCCCTACGATAAAAAGAATATACGGAGACTGGACAAGTCCCTATGTCGAGAATTGGAAAGACAATCTACTTACGCACGCAATTACACCGATCCAACAATACGGTTACACTCAAGGTAAAAACTCGACAGATTCCGCGTTAATTATTGATGCTATGGATATACTACATTCCGACAGAGTCGATGGTTTTTGTATCGTTTCTAGCGATAGTGACTTCACCCGTCTGGCAACCCGATTGCGAGAATCCGGTAAACTTGTTATCGGTATCGGAGAGCGGAAAACACCAAAACCATTTATATCCTCTTGTGATAAGTTTATCTATGTCGAAATCCTCGAAAAAGATGATTCAGAGAAAAAAATAAAAAAGAAACCTATAACTCCTGAGCCCAAGTCGCCAAACAAAACAGAGAACGATAACCTTAGCTTAGGTGAAGATACGTTACTTCTACTAAAAGATGCCGTAGACGATACCGCAGACGAGAGCGGATGGGCATTTCTCGGGGAGATCGGAAGCCTTATAATCAAACGTCAACCCGATTTTGATGCCCGAAACTACGGCTTTGAAAAAATATCGCATTTATTCAAATCCATGAAAGGTGACTTTGAAATCGATGAGCGAACGACGGAAAAATCAAAAATCAAACTATATTACATTCGTAATATCATCGAACGTCCTAATATCTCCGAAGAGACACCGAAAGTTCTAGACTCGGTTATCATCCCATCTACGGGAAATCAAATTACGGCGGAGGACGTCCGAAAGAATCAGATCAGAATTACCAAGGAATTTAAACATCTCTTCCCTAGTCGCACAAAAAAGATCAAAGTTCGTATTAAAAGTGAACACGAATGTACTTTTTCACGACATCGCGACCGCTCCTACGTATTAAATCTCGGCAAACCCGCAGCAACAGAATTGGAGCTTCATGAAGGAAGCTCATACAGGCTAACGAAGTACGAAGATCAAAGTTATAGCATCGAAAAGCTAATTGGTAAAATTACCTAATTCAACAACTCCTAACTTTACATCATGCTTGAAAATATTAAACCATCGACGACTGGATTTGCAATTATTGGTACAGGTGCGATTGCGCATATACATGCTACAGTAATTCAATCCATCCCAGGGGCAATTCTAATCGGTGTATATAACCGTACAGTCTCCAAAGCTCAATCTTTTGGAAATCAATATGGATGCATAGCCTATAATAACCTCCAAGAGATGCTTGAAGACCAGCGAATATCGGTAGTCTGTATCTGTACAGCATCAGGAGCTCATCTAGAACCCGCAATAGCTTGTATCAACGCAAACAAACATTGTTTGATCGAAAAACCTTTAGAAATTACCGTCGAACGTTGTAACCGAATTATCGATGCTGCCAAAATAAAAGGAGTACGTGTAGCAACTATATTTCCTTCTCGTTTTCACGAAAGCAGCTTACAAGTCAAACAGGCGCTCGACGACGGACGATTCGGTGAACCGGTCTTAGGTAGTGCCTACGTAAAATGGAGTCGTGAGGATGCTTATTACAAATCTGCTGCTTGGCGCGGTACATGGGACTTGGATGGCGGTGGCGCATTAATGAATCAAGGAATTCACGCACTGGATTTATTACAATGGTATATGGGGCCAGTCGAGTCCGTTTTCGCTTACGCAGCCAACAGGCGCCACAAAAACATTGAGGTTGAAGATACTATCGTCGCTAGTATTAAGTTTAGTAGTGGCGCGATAGGCAGCATAGAGTGTACCACAGCAGCCCATCCCGGTAGTTTAAAAAAAGTTGAAATCGTCGGCACAACCGGCTCGGTCGTTCTGGAAGAGAACAACATACTCAATTGGCAGTTTCAAGACAGTTCCGAAACGACACAATCGGCGCCTATTTCTGTTAGCAATGCGCAAAAAAAAGGAGGTGCTGATCAACCAATGAATATTAGCAGTCTAGGGCACCAACTACAGATCGAAGAATTTTTAGCATCATTAGCCATGGGTACACCATCACAAATAGAAGGAAAAGCTGGTATAAAATCCGTTGCAATAATTACTGCAATATATCAAAGCGTACAATCTGGGCTTCCTGTTTCATTGGAAAAGTCAATTAGCTAATTTCTTTTAGATCAACTCGATTAGATTAAAAGAATTACCTTGAATATTTTCGATCAAAACATTTATTTTAGATCGATTTAATATAAAAGGTGACACTACGCTATTTTTCTCTCTACCAGAGGTAATGAAATAACTTCCTGATTTTCAACGAACTTTACAAAGTCACCGTAGTCGCTTCGACGAATTCTTGGAAGTGAAACACAATAAATCAACAGATCAAGGAATTCGAGAAATGCATTTGTTCCATAAAAAAGAGCGTGGTATAAACTCCCTTGCTGGTTAATTTCTGACGGATGAGGATTTTCACAACATCAGTCTAATGTATTGTAAGAGAAAATATGAGGGACCTTGGACGCTATGAAGTTACGAGGATCCTGATGATGTCGGTAAATTAGAACACCCTATATACGCGACGTAACCAATATTGCACCCTATATGCGCGTTGGACTTATGCCAAATGTTATTGGAACCATTAATTTGTATAGTTCAGGAGCTACCGATCCGCTGCTTAAAAACTTGATCTCATTAAAAACGAAACTCCAGACATAACCGCTTTCTTGGAACCTTTTTACGAAAACAAATATAAACATCCAAGACCGGAACTGCTTCGATAAACGAACAATTATACCACAAAAATAAAACATTGTATATCAATTATTTAACTACATAACTAACAAAAAGGTAAAAAAAATACAACATTTTGGGATCACCGACGTTTTAATATAAAGAGACAATAATAATGTTAATTTCCATTCAAAGGATTAACATCAAAAATAAAGGCTCTTTAAGGTATCTAAAAAAGAATAGACAATGGGTTTATTCACAAATAGAAACAGAGAAACGAGAAATAAAAAGGATGCCAAAATTTAAAGAGTTGAGAAAGGGTTTAGAATTATCTAAACCCTTTCGTATTTTCAGATTTTTTTTCTGTTTAATCTCTTTGTCAAATCCCTATTTGATTTAATTTCAATTCTACTAGCTTAAGAGATAAAAACAATGAATTCGATAGATGTGCCTTAGAAAGTAATTCAACAATAAAGAATAAGGTAAGAATATCGACAATATTTAATAATTTGTTTACATTGAAAAATATATTTTCTATATTAGAAGACGGAAACAAAAACACAACCCTAATAAGCAAAGGTTTAAGCAATTACAAACGAAATCTCAAAAGAAACGAATTTACAATCTTCAAATGCTCGTCAAACAGTTCCGTTATTTTCCGCCGGACGTTTAATATGGCATAAAATTAGTATGTAATCTATCAATCTTAAATTTAAATATAATGAACAAAGCAGACTTGATTAAGCACATTGCCAGCGAGGCTGGAATTACGCAGGCGCAGGCAGAAAAAGCCGTAAACAGTTTCACAGGAGCAGTAACATCATCTTTATCACAGGGTGAGGCCGTAACATTAATTGGTTTCGGAACTTTCGGAATTTCTGATCGTGCAGCACGTAATGGTAGAAATCCTCAGACTGGCGCTACTATTAAAATAGCAGCTAAGAAACTTCCAAAATTTACCGCTGGTAAAGCCTTAAAAGAGGCTGTTGATAGCCCTAAAAAAGGAAAGAAAAAGTAAAAAATTGTAAAATAGGAAGCGTAAGCTTCCTATTTTTTTCTCCGCCAATAAATTTCCTACGGTCATCCATGTTACGATCCGCTAATTATTCTAGCGGATAGAAAATATCCTTACTTAGTTATATCTTTAAGACAATTTAAATTCGGTAGATTTGTGTACCAAAACATCTATACCGGTCAAAAATTTATGATAAAACTAGTATCCAACTTTTTTGTACTCTCCTTGATGACAATCAGTAGCATCGCACAGGAAAATGAAATTCCCAAACGAACAAGAGATTATGGTATTAGAATTGGCATCCTCCCCACAGGAAAATTAAACGCAATTACGGACGTAAAAGGGGTACGAGTTGGCCATGTCACACTAATCCAGGGAGATTCAATTCATACAGGAGTGACAGCAATCCTACCACATCCGGAAAACATCTTTCAACAAAAAGTACCCGCGGGACTATTTATAGGCAATGGCTTCGGCAAAATGTCTGGTATAAGCCAAATAAAAGAGCTTGGAAATCTAGAAACCCCTATTATCCTAACTAATACATTGAACGTCGGCACGGCCATGCAAGCGGTCGTGAAATATACTTTGTCTCAACCAGGTAACGAAACTATTAAATCCGTCAACGCTGTGGTTGGTGAGACCAATGACGCTACATTAAACGATATCCGGGGCTTTCATGTGCATGAACAAGATGTCCTTGATGCAATCCAAAGTGCAAAACCGGGTATAGTAGAAGAGGGTAACGTTGGCGCGGGTACGGGAACAGTCTGTTTCGGTTTTAAAGGTGGAATTGGGACGGCCTCTCGTAAGCTACCTGACAAAATGGGTGGTTACACAGTGGGGGTAATCGTCCAAAGCAACTACGGGGGGGTCTTGCAGATTAATGGCGTTCCGATAGGAAAAGAACTACGACAATTTTCATTTTCTAATTCGTTGCTGAATAATGTGGACGGTTCCTGCATGGTAATCATTGCCACCGATGCCCCGTTATCCGATCGCAACCTTGAGAGATTAGCCACACGCTCTTTTTTAGGACTAGGTAAAACCGGAGGGATCGCTTCAAACGGTAGCGGAGAATACTTTCTAGCCTTCTCTACTCACAAGTCCGTTCGTATCCCTCATCAACCGACAAGCACTATTCTCGACCAAAAGACACTTCACAACGATGAGTTGTCTTCTTTATTCATGGCAGCTATTGAGGCCACTGAGGAAGCGGTAATCAATTCGCTATTTACTGCGCGAACAGTTAATGGATATCAAAAAACAATTCCTTCGTTACCGCTGGATAAAGTGATCCAGTTAATGAAAAAACACAACGCATTAACACCTGTTAAAAAGAAATAAAAAGAATAACAATGGATACACCAAAAGTGATAATAAACGGGGAAATATACCCAGGAGACAAAGCCTTCCTAAAAATAGATGATTTATCTATTGTAAGAGGATATGCTATATTTGATTTCTTTAAAACGATAGATGAGACCCCAATATTCTTAGAGGATAACCTAGATCGATTTTTCTCTTCGGCAAGTCAAATGGACCTAACCGTACCTTTTACCCGACAGCAAATCCGCGAACAGATTCGGGCATTGATGATTACCAACCAGATTCCCAATTCCGGCATTAAGTTATTACTCACCGGAGGATACAGCCCAGACGGTTATTCGCTCTCGACATCGAATTTAATAATTACGCAGTCGAAACTAACGAGGAATTTATCCACCGAAAAAAGTGGGATGCGTTTAATTACTTTCCCTTATCATCGTCCTTTCGGCACTGTCAAGTCAATCGATTATGTTATGGGGATACACGCTATGAAGAAAGCGAGAGAATTAGGGGCTGATGACGTAGTATATGTACAAAACAACCTTCTTTCTGAATGCCCGAGAGCAAACATATTTTTAGTCGACGAACATGGAACACTCATAACACCAAGCAGCGATGTGTTAGCTGGAATCACCCGTAAGTACGTTCTTGCCGTTGCTAGCAAAATTTGTCAAATAGAAATAAGGGATGTAACCATCGCAGATATGAAAAATGCGAAAGAAGCATTTATAACAAGTACAACTAAAAACATTACTCCAATCACGGCGATTGATAACACGGACTATGGCCCCACACCAGGGCCAATCAGTCTCCAACTGCAAGCGGCACTAGAGAAATTAATTTTCGAAAATAAAGGTCTCTTAAAACAAAATTCTTAATTAGTAGAGGGCCGATTATAGCTCCCATACAAAAAAGCATCTAGCCGGAGTTTAGATAGACTATTTTTACTATGCTGTTCCGACTTTCTGCAGGATGTTTGTTTTTGTCAACTGTTAGGATTCGGCAGTTTTATTTATTTTTTTTGTGTTATTGAATTTCTTTTTTCGATTAGTCCGAAAACTAGATGGCTTTGTACCACCCTTTTTAATACTCGGTTTATATTCGGGTCCCGCAGAAAACCCCTCCGGTAAGGGCATTTTCGGAATTTCCTTTTCTATCAACCTTTCAATACGTGAAAATTTCCCCTGATCTTTTTCGTTAATAAACGTAATCGCTGTTCCCGTAGTCGCAGCACGAGCCGTCCGTCCTACCCTATGTACATAATCTTCCGGATCTGGAGGTACGTCATAGTTAACAACTAAGCTTATACCAACAATATCAATCCCCCGTGAAATGACGTCGGTACCAACTAACACCTTCAGTCGCTTCGCTTTAAATCGGTGCATAATTTCCTCGCGCTTAACCTGTTCCAAATCTGAATGGAACCCTTCAACTTCTAAACCTGCCTTCGAAAGCTCCCGCGTAAGTTTTTTTACAATCTCTTTCTTAGAGGCAAAAACAATCGTACTCAAATATTTTGGATCGTTTAGTATGTGCTTAATAAGTGCGTTTTTTTGCTCATCATACACCATATAAGCTTGTTGGTCAATACCGTCAGAAGGCTTAGAAATCGCCACATTGATTTCTGCAGGCGATTCCAATATTTTTTTAGCGAGTGTACGGATCTTCGGTGGCATTGTCGCGGAGAACAATAGACTCTGACGCTTTTTGGGAAGATAGCTAATGATACGCATAATGTCGTCATTGAACCCCATGTCCAACATACGATCAGCTTCATCTAGGACAAGATGTTCGATATGGCTAAAATCAAATTTTCCGGAAGACATATGTGCGATTAAGCGACCTGGAGTAGCCACAATAATATTTACTCCATCACGCATAGCGCGTTTTTGCTGTTCATAGCCAATTCCGTCTCCTCCACCATACACGCATATCGATGTTGCTCCAGTAAAATATCCGAAGCCCATGATTTGTTGATCAATCTGCATGGCTAATTCTCGTGTAGGAACAAGGATGAGTGTATTCACTTCTTCCTTTTTGTTCAAAGAAATTTTATTAAGTATTGGCAGCAAGTAAGAGGCTGTTTTTCCAGTACCTGTTTGGGCACAAGCAATCAAGTCTTGTTGTTTTAATATTATTGGGATAGTCTGTTCTTGGATAGGGGTTGCATCTGCAAAGCCCATACTATCTAATCCCTCTTCAAGCGGCTCAGAGAAGCCAAATTCGCTAAATTTCAAAATATTCTTATCGTTTGCCTTAAAAGTAAACTAATAATCTTAAATACACAACTATTTCAATATTAAGAATCAAGCCAGCTAAATTCGAAATCAATGAGCTTAAGTAGAATATTTTCTAACCTACCGGTATACAAAAAAAAGATCCCGTATTAATGAGTTAGCATTATACGGGATCTTTGTTACTGAGTTTTTTACCGGTTGTATTACTTAGCGTCGCGCTCTTCGACAAATTTTGTAAATAACGGTTTTTGTTCGTCGCTTAACTGTTCCGCAATTTTAGCATCTGCGGACGCCTTTAGGCTAGCTTTCTGCTGGTCCATTGCGTCTGCTGACAGTGTGGTGTCCGCCTTCAGCGCGGCTTTCGCTTGTTTATGTTCTAAAACTACATCATAAATGGCGCTCTGTTGTTCACTAGTTAAAGTCAACTTTTCCGTTAATTTCTCAACGGTGGCCTTCGCTTTCTCCTCTGGTGTACCTTCCTGAGCAAACGTTAATGACAACGCAAATAGGAAACTTAATCCCGTTAAAATTAGCTTTTTCATCCCTTTGTTATTTTTAATGTGTTAATAATAATCTTAAAATTATAACCTAACAACGAGCAACTTTGTATAAAGTTTGATCATTTGTATCCTCTTTGTTACAAATTAACATTATTTAACAAAACCTTATCGATTTTCGATATAGCTATATTGTGGAACAACAAAAGACTATGTCGGTCTATTCCGAAAACACGAATTCCAAATCCGATATTAGATCTTCTGCATCTTCAATACCCACCGATAATCGAAGTAAATTATCGACGACACCAACACGCTCGCGGGTGTCTTTAGGTATAGATCCATGTGTCATTGTAGCGGGATGATTAACCAAAGATTCAACTCCTCCTAGAGATTCTGCTAAGGCGAATATCTTAAATCGGGAGGCAAGACGAAATGTTTCCTTCAAATCCGCATTTTTCAACACAATGGATACTATCCCCCCAAAATCACGCATCTGCTTTTTTGCAATCTCATGCCCAGGATGATCCACAAACCCCGGCCAATATACTTTCTCTATTTTAGTGTGTTGTCTTAGATACTCCGCGACGAGCTTTCCGTTTTCACAATGCGCCTTCATTCGCACAGGCAGGGTTTTTAAACCCCTTAAACATAAAAATGCATCTTGCGGCCCCGGCGTTCCTCCACAAGCGTTATAATAAAACCACAATTGCTTATATAAAGTGGGATCATTAAGAACTAAAGCTCCCATAACGACATCAGAATGTCCATTAAGATACTTTGTCGCTGAGTGAACAATGATATCTGCACCTAATGCCAGAGGGTTCTGTAAATACGGCGACGCAAATGTATTATCGACGACGTGAAGAAGATCATTAGCTTTAGCTATACTACTCAAGGCACCTATATCAGCGATTTTTAAGGTTGGGTTGGTTGGTGTCTCTACCCAAAGCATTCTTGTTTTCTCGTTTATAGCATCATTTACTTGAGAGAGATCGGATAGATTAACAAATATAAATTTGATGCCGTAGTTCTGATACACCTGTGTAAATATTCGATAAGATCCACCATACAGATCATCGCCAGCTATAACCTCGTCGCCCGGTTTCAAGGATCTTAACACCGTGTCAGTCGCCGCCATACCGCTGGAAAAAGCAAGCCCGAATTGTCCGCCTTCAAGAGCTGCCAAACAATCCTCTAGTGCTCTCCTTGTTGGATTTGTTCCACGAGAATACTCAAACCCTTTGTGGTTCCCCGGTGATGATTGCCGATAAGTAGATGTTTGATATATCGGAGTCATGACCGCGCCAGTAGTGGGATCTGCAGGCTGCCCCGCATGGATCGCCTTTGTCGCAAATTTATAGTCCATCTTTATCATTTTACGTTAAAATCTTATTGTAATTACGAATAATGCAACCAAATTTAACGAAATATGCCGCATAAGCAACACAAATAACCGTGTTTCGTAACTAACTAACAAAAGGGGTTTAGCTAAAATAAAACTGGGTTGGGAAATAGATAAGTATATTGAAGCTCCTGTGTAATCCGCTCGCCAAGCACAACTTTTTGGAAGCCGTCTACGTTGTCAAAAGAGGATGGAAGATTAAAACCATATTTGTTCGCAGACGCATAAATAACATCCCGTTTAGACGGATGTTCAGGACACACGACATTATACAAGCTCATTTCTAGATCGCTCGTAAAACCGAGGTAAAGTAATTCAATAACGTCGGATTGATGAATAAAATTCGCCTTTTGATAGCCCGTCGAGCATGGTTTGTCTTGAAAATATTTAGCAAATATCCGATTTTGTCCAAACAATCCACCTAAACGATAAATAATCGTTCGACTGTCCTTTAACATAAAATGTTCTGCCGTCAATAAATTACTTGGGTCAGTTATTACAAACTCTTCGGTAAACTCTCCGGATACGTCTGGATATACCCCTACAGAGCTCAAAAAAATATTCTTTTTAAACGTGATCGATTGCAACAACGACAAAACATGCTTAAATCTTTGCTGGACGGTGCGTGGATCTAAATTCCGAACTGCTGGAATACTCGTCAGTACGTAATCAAAAGACGAGGGAAGATCAGTTCTATTAATCGCATTTTCAAAATCGATCATAAGAGCATAAATGCCTTCATCACGCAGACGTCGGCATTTATGCTCTTGAGTAGTTGATGCATAGACTCGATGGCCACGCTGTTGCATTTTTTTTGCGAAGGCCTCCCCTATCCAGCCACAACCTAATATTAGAAATGTTAACCCCAAACCTTTCGAAATTAATAGGCTTTGGCAAAAAGCACTCTATTTTTCGACGGCTTTCCTGTAAAAATACACACCCCTTCTTCTTGTTTCACGTCCAAAGGGATGCATCGAATAGTTGCTTTTGTTTCGTCCTTTACTCGCTTTTCTGTTTCGACAGTTCCGTCCCAGTGGCAGGAGATAAAACCACCTTTGTTCTCGAGAACTTCTTTAAATTCCTCATAAGAATTTACCTCAGTTATATGACTATCACGAAAATCAAGGGCCTTTTTGTATATATTTTCTTGAATTATACCTAACAAATTCTCTATTGTCACTGACAAACCTTCTTGAGAGACAGTCTCTTTAGACTGTATATCACGACGTGCAAGTTCAACTGTCCCGTTTTGCATATCGCGAGATCCTATAGCAACGCGCAATGGAACACCTTTCAATTCCCACTCTGCGAACTTAAATCCTGGACGTTGTGTATCTCTATCGTCATACTTAACAGAGATATCCTTTCCTTTTAATTCTCTAGTAAGCTCACTTACATATGCATCAAGCGTCGCTTTTTCTTCTTCAGTTTTATAAATAGGAACAATGACAACTTGGATAGGTGCTAATTTTGGCGGCAATACAAGGCCTAGGTCATCTGAATGTGCCATAATCAGGGCACCCATCAGACGCGTAGAAACGCCCCATGACGTTGCCCATACATGTTCTAGTTTACCTTCTTTAGACGTGAATTTAACGTCAAACGCTTTGGCAAAATTTTGTCCGAGAAAATGCGATGTCCCCGCCTGCAGCGCTTTACCGTCTTGCATTAGAGCTTCGATACAATAAGTATCTAAAGCACCAGCAAAACGTTCGTTTTCAGATTTTCGGCCACGGATAACAGGCACTGCCAATGTGTTTTCTGCAAAATCTGCATACACATCGAGCATACGTTCTGCTTCTTCGATTGCTTCCTGCTCGGTGGCATGTGCAGTATGCCCTTCTTGCCAAAGAAATTCTGCTGTACGTAAAAACAGACGAGTACGCATTTCCCATCGCACGACATTCGCCCACTGATTAACTAAAATAGGTAGATCACGATAAGACTCGATCCATCCCCTATATGTGTTCCAAATAATCGTTTCAGATGTCGGACGAACAATAAGTTCCTCTTCTAGTTTTGCTTCTTCATCAACAACAATATTTCCATTTCCGTCATTTTTTAAGCGATAATGGGTAACAACAGCACATTCAGTCGCAAAACCCTCCACATGGGAAGCTTCTTTAGAAAAAAATGATTTTGGTATAAACAACGGAAAATAGGCATTTGAGTGACCCGTTTCTTTGAACCGTTGATCAAGAATCGCTTGTATCCGCTCCCATATACCATACCCATAGGGCTTAATGACCATACATCCTCGCACTGCTGAATATTCAGCCAAATCCGCTTTAATTACTAAGTCATTATACCACTGTGAATAATCCTCACCGCGACTTGTTATTCCTTTTCCCATTTAATTAGTTTGTTATACTTGTATCAAATTATGTATTTTTCTCGTCTTATTGCAAAAATCTTGATGTGCATTTGACTTTTATTTATATTTTTGATTAGAGGTTAAACCTCCTGTAAAAATACGCGTCTAAGATAATAATAAAGACTGTATTAACGAAAGTTTTAACTGAAGTGATTGCTATGAAAACAAATAGATTATTATTCGGAAGTCTTACAGTAGCAGCGATTTTCGCACTAAGTTCCTGTTCGACAAGTAGGCAGGTCGCCTACAAAGACGATGTGTATAATAATCAATCCAAAGCTCCTAAAGATTATCAGAGTCCGGATTATTATTATACGGATGGACAAACTCAAGAACAAGAAGAGCAATATTTAGAAAATGAATATTATGCAGACGAATATTCAGACGAGGAATATGTTGAAGGCTATAATTATGACGAAAATTTAGAATACGCGAACCGTATCAACCGTTTTTATTATGCTTCCCCCGTTATGGGATATTATGACCCTTGGTTTGATCCTTGGTATGGATATGCCGGATTCGGAATAGGTTGGGGATTTGGATCTGGATGGGGTTTAGGCTTCGGTTGGGGATATCCTTCTTATGGTTTTGGTTACCCTTATTACGGCTATGGTTATGGCGGTTGGGGATACCCTTATTATGGATACGGCTATGGTGGCTGGGGATACAATTCTTGGGGACACCCGTATTATGGATATAATAACTATCATGGTGGTTACTATGGTGGAAATCGCCATAGTATTCGTCCCGCAAACTCATCAGTACGTTCAGCATCTCGTTCTTCTTACAACTCCCGCGTAGGAAATTCAGCAAGGACTACCAGAACAACCGGTAGTCGAGTTACACGCGATAGCAATGGTAGAATACTGACGGGTAGAGCCGCAAGTAGAGCCGGAACCGCGCGATCAACGGTGGGATCATCAACGCGGTCACGTACTTCTGAAGGAAACGTAACGCGCAGTAATACCGGTAGAACACGTAGTTCAGCGGTTGGTAGCAATAGGAACACGCAAGGTCGTACAAATATTGGCCGGACGCGCTCAACGAGCCGACCGACCTCAGGTACTGTCGGTAGAACACCAAACGGTTCGTCACAACGTTCTAGAGTTGGAAGCAGCCGTCCTGCGACACGCCCTACCGGTGTATCGCGTCCAACGAGCAGCGCACCAAGTAGGTCGACAATTTCATCTGGAGGTGGTGCAAGAAGTTCCGGTGGTGGAGCAGTCCGCTCATCTGGTGGAGGCGGACGGAGACGATAAGCTTATCTAAAAAATATTGAATAGCCAATATATATTCTATTGGCTATTTTTTTGAATTCAACAAACAGATTTATGCAATTAAAACACATACTTTTCACTTCTTTATTAGTTTCAGGATTAACCTTCTCAGCACAAGCGCAGTTTGTTGGCGACGCGCTTACGTTCTCCAAAGAAAACAATGGTGGTACCGCTCGATTTAGAGGCCTAGGAAATGCCAACACCGCTTTGGGGGGTGACTTAAGCTCGATCACTGGAAACCCAGCTGGTCTTGGCTTTTTTGGACAATCGGACATATCCATTACAGCCAACTACAATAACGCGAATAACAAAGGAAACTACTTTGGGACTGGCACGAAAAAAGGCATCGGCCAATTTGATATCGATCACGCAGGTTTTGTTTTTCACTACCCTCGTAATGAAGGCTATCAAGGTTGGCAAAATTTCAATATAGGATTAGCCTATGAAAAAACAAACAACTTCAAAAATAATATTCGCTACGAAGGAGTAAACCCAAACAACACGATTGTTAGTGCATATACAGATGATATCGCCTATTATGACGACCAAAATTATGCCCGGGATTTATCGAACATGAAATTAATTGAAGGTTTTCAAAATTCTAAAGATGGTTATTTCCCAATAACCAACGAAATGAACGACAAGACACAGGTAAGTGACGTCCTCACCCACGGGTACAACTCTCGTACAGCACTCGCTTTTGGCGCAAATTATAACAACAAATTATACATCGGAGCAAACATTGGCTTCACATCTTTCCGCTACGAAAGTTCCAGTCAATTTTCAGAATATGGATGGACAAAAGATCGCGCGACAATTATTGCTGATAATCCGAACTCTACGTTTGCAGATCCAACACATGCCGATTATGACTTTGTTGAAGCCAATTATGAATTACTAGATGACTACTACCAAGTGTCGGAAGGTAGCGGTATCGATTTCAAACTTGGAGCTATATATAAGCCCGCGGTAGATTGGAATATTGGTGTAACTATTTCTTCACCTACTTGGTTAACCGTTGACGATTATACGGAAAGCTATTTAGGGGTTGATTATTTCGACAGTGAAGAAGCAACAACGGCATTCAGCTCAAAAGAATTAACCAGCACGCCAACAGAAGATAGCTATAAACTAGCAACACCTTGGAAATTTAGTGTAGGTGCAACAAAATTCTTCAGTAGAGGTTTACTAACAGCAGATGTTGAATACATTGATTACGCTAGCATGAAACTAAGAACCATAAACAGGAACAGTTCGATAGAAGATGGCTGGAACTCAGATGTTAAAGCATCGTATCAAGGGGTAGTAAACGCACGTGTTGGTGGAGAATTACTTCTAACCAACATCCTGAGTGGACGTGCTGGCTTCAATTATTATGGAAACCCTTACCAAAATGCCGAGAATAAAGAATACAGTGGGAGTTTAGGACTAGGGGTTAAATTATCGAACACAATGTATTTAGATCTAGCGGTGGTCCATCAAATTAATGAATACAGCGTTAGCCCATACACAATTGACCAATTCTGGGGTACACCTAGCCCGGTCGCCGATATTAAATTTCAACGCACGAATGCTGTGTTGACTTTAGGTGCTAAATTTTAAATATGATCTTTCCTTCCGAGTTTTACCAAACAGATCACAGTGACTCGGAAGGAAAAATTAAACTATCCCCATAACCCAAGCCTCCCCTACTAACAGGAAAAACTTCTCGCTACTGTCTTATCCGACGTCAAACCGCGAGGGCCCATGCGATATAGAAACATCTAAGTTATATTTCCTTTAATCCCATTTGACTATTCGGATGTTGGCTTGAGTATACGTTTGCGTACAAATAAATTATAGTTCTCGTGTTTAACAACATATACTTCTTCACCAGCATCGATAAATCCATCAAGGGCAACCGCATCGTACCAAACACCTGCAATTTCAATCTTACCACTTGGGCGTAACACTGTACGGGCAACACCGATTTGGTCGATTAGTTCCGCTTTGCGCTGCGAAGAAGTGAAACCCACATCAGATTTTTGTTCATCTTCTAAAACCAAGCGCTTAAATGCGCGAGAACGAAGAATATTTTTCCCGAAAATGACCATCAGAACAACCGAAAGCACCATAGCACCGGTAACAATCAAGAACGAATTAACTAACAGGCCTGGAGTTGTGAACTTAAAATCTAAAAAGTCATTATCTACCATAGAGAATGCTAAGCCACATAGGACAAGAATAATTCCTAAGATACCTGCAATACCAAACCCCGGAATAACGAATACCTCTAAGACTAACAGGGTGATGCCAATAAAAAAGATCGCAATTTCCCAATTATCAGCTAACCCCTGCAGGTAAAGTGGAGCGAAAAACAAGCTTCCACAAATTATTGCGATCACCAAAGCAAAGCCAATTCCCGGTGTTTGTAGCTCAAAATAAATCCCCCCGATTAAACCTAAGATCAAGATTCCACTCACCATTGGATTTATTAAAAATGATATCACCCGATCTATCGCCGTAACTTTATGTTCAATAACATTTTGCTTACTCACAGAAGCATGCTGATAAACTTCCTCTATATTATTTACTTCTGCCTTAGCAATTCCGGACGAAACTGCCTCACTAGAAGTCATTGTCAATAATTTTCCATCCGGCTTAAGATTAGGAATTGAGACCTCTGAATCTACGAATGCTTCAGCAATTTTTGGGTCGCGACCTTTTGCCTCAGCCGTTGCACGCATTAACCCACGCATATAAGATTGATACTTCTCAGGCATAATCTCTCCACTTTGATCAACTACACTCGCGGCCCCTATGCTACCACCTCTATGCATATAAATTTCGTCCGAAGCGAGTGAAATTAATGCTCCCGCTGAAGCAGCATTGTTATTAACATACACAATAGTTTTCATTTTCGAATTCAGCAAGCGGGAGCGTATCGAATCAGCAAAATTTACAGCTCCACCAAATGTATTCATTTCAATAAGAAAAACATTTGATTTATTCTGAATAGCATTCTTATAGGCCAGATCGATTGTTCGCCAAGCATTCGGACCTATCTCTTCTTTTAAATCAACCTTATAAACAACCTGTCCGCATACAAACGAAACTGTCAACAGAGATGCGAAAATAAAAGCCAAAAAGGATTTCTTCAATTTGTTCATATTAAAAGGATAATCGTTTTTTAATTCATTTTGATGACTCAATATACGACATAATTTTCACTTTCTCACTGACTAAAAATATAGCTTAAAAAAACGCCTAGTAGCTATTTTTTTCTTAGCATAAACTTAGATTTAACATAATTACCAGCATAAAACGAAAAACACCAATTTCAATTCCAAGCTTTTTTCACTCCATTATAACTGATCGTTGTGTTAATGTTAGACCTTTACTATCTTTACAGTCTCATATTGCTATGTGTTTTATCATTTCTTGTCTTAATACTTAGATTTTGATTTGACACTCAATTATAGTCACATTTTTCCGCTCTCTATAAAGAAGGTGATTTAAAACAGTTAAAGTGAAAAATACAGGATATACAATTTTGAAAAAATTTGAAACTACTTTTCCGACGCAAATTTGGAAAATTGTAGTCGATCCTATCTTAAAACAGTTGGCCGTAGAACTGCGAGATCAAGATAGTACATTACCGATCATTCACGTTTTAGATTTTAACGGAACCGCGTTAGTTAGCGGAATGAAAATCAAAGAAAAAGACTGGACTTTAGAGGCACTACAACATCAAACAGTAATTTTAAAAAGGATTGGCGACACACACCCTATAAAGGAAGGTATTCAACTTATGAATTTTCAAGGGGATGTGCGGTACATCTCTAATGAGTTTACATGGGTGGAGACCTGTCAGGATTTTATAAAAATAAGACACCGGAGTTTTCAAACCGGCTTTGAAGAGTATATAGATATAGCTAAGGCAAAGAAGATCCGTGGTCAATCGGAAATTTGCGAATCGTACGCTTCGGTAATTAAGATGCCTATACAATATACAGGTCCGCTCCCTCCCTACTTAAAAAATTTAGCGATAGAGGATTTCCCGTGGGTTAGCAAAACTCAGAATAAATTTCTTTGGTCTGTTCACATCAAAGAAAACGAAGATTACAATTTAAACCTTTATGTTGCAGATGAATCAAACATCTTGCAGATACATCGTCTACTTAGTAGTATGCCAAAAATGATTCCACAACCGTATTTCCAAGTGGCGAATCAAATATTCTTAATGACATATAATAAGCGAGAAATTGTATCGTATTTAGTATAATTGCACCGTATGAAAAAAAAAGGAGCTATTTCAAGCTGTATTAAACTGGGTTTGATAGGTGTCTTGTGTTCACCATTATTTTTAAGTGCCAAACACTTAAATACAAAATTTGACAAGTTAATCGACGACGTACAGCAGGTTTCAATTACCCCCGATTCTATCGGAACTGAAATTATCAATAACGAAATTTTCATTATCCACCGCGTTGAATCAAAAGATACTTATTATGCTTTAGGTCGTCGTTATGGCGCCAAAGTGAATCGAATTTTAGAAGAAAACAACAAAAAGAACCTCAAACCAGGAGATACAGTCAAAATTCCAACAGGTAGACGGCCGCAGCCAGTTCTCACTTCAGTAGCGCCAAAAGGTAAAAAACAAGAACAGCAAGACCAGGATCCCGCTCAAGTGCTTACAGAATATAAAGTAGGGCAAAAAGAGACCTTATATACCATTTCGAAGCGTTTCAACACCACAGTCAATAATATCAAAAAAATGAACAAGTTGACTTCAGACAGTTTGCAAGAAGGGCAAGTTCTAAAAATTCCCGATTCCGACTACCGTGCTCCTGAACCCAAAACCCCAATCGTACCTGTTATCATTGACACAGTATCTGTCGCAGAACAAAACGTCAAGGATCTTGGTTTCGAAACCAACCGATATGGAATTCGCGAGAAAAAAGAAAAAGGAATAGGCATATGGATGGAAAATCTTGAAACCGATGGCAAAAGCAACCTTGCGTTACATAAGTCGGCGCCCATAGGTACTATTCTAAAAATAACAAATCCGATGACACGTAATGTAACTTACGCGAAAGTCGTAGGCAAGTTTAAAGAAACACAAGAAACACGTGATGCAATTGTCGTTCTTTCCAAATCAGCAGCGTCATATATCGGTGCTTTAGATCGAAGATTTTTAATTGAAATTGCATATGGCGTGCCTCTAGATTAATTTTTAATTATCTTTGCATCGATGAGCAAACCGTACGTTATTGGAATCGCAGGAAGCAGTGGTTCGGGAAAAACATTTTTTTTAAAGAGCTTTTTGAATCATTTTCACCAAGATCAAGTAACATTGATTTCCCAAGATGACTATTACATACCCGCGAATACCAAAACTCGCGAAGAGAATAGACTATATAACTTTGATTTGCCTACGGCAATCAACAGAGCCTCTTTTTATCACGATATAAATGAGCTCTTTTCTGGAAACGTAGTCTATCGGGAAGAATACACTTTTAATAACCCCGATATTAAGCCAAAAATGCTCGAGATTAAACCTGCACCGATTCTTATCGTAGAGGGATTATTCATCTTCTATTATCAGGAAGTGAACCAACTACTCGACTACCGAATCTTTCTAGACGCAGACGAATCCGTCGCATTAGAGAGAAGACTCCGAAGAGATTTAATTGAACGTGGCTATGATCACGACGACGTCATGTATAAGTGGATTAACCACGTAGTTCCCTCGTATAATGAGTACCTATTACCATACAAAGACTCTTGTGATTTAGTTATTATCAACAATACCGATAGTCCGAAAATCATTGACGATGCAGCAAATAACATATGCACGGCAATAAATAACAATAATTCTAACAGTATATTTATTTAAATTCATTCTAAACAACTATCTTTGCAACAATGGACGCCTTGATAGAATGTAATTTAGTAATACTTGAAGATAACAATCCCTTTTTCGAAGAATTAAAAAAGGGACTAAAAAATCATGCTGATTCGCCCTGCTGTATCTTTAAGAAGTGTTGCAAAAAATACAAAAAAGGGAAACGTTGTAAAAAGTGTCCTGATAGATAGTTATCGTTTATATCAGACTTCTACATAATCCAAGTCTTTGTCAAAGCTTTCTTTGAGTTGCGAGATAGCGAACATCGCAATGCTCGATAACAATATAACAACTATCATTGCTGCATAAATAATCCCTACTAATGGAACAAGCCATCCGTACAGCAAAGTAGAGGGTATAAGCGCTCCGCGGACAACATTGGGAGCGGTAGTTGCTACTGTTGCCCTAAGGTTAGTACCAAATTGCTCTGCAGAAATGGTTACAAATGTCGCCCAATATCCGGCCCCCAGACCCATCAAAAATGCAAGTACCATAAACTTCAACTCGGTGATGCCTGTACTCGTCAAATACAACATTGAAAATATAATAATTAATACCTGAAAAATAAATACGACTTTCCTTCTCGATTTAAGCCACTGAGCAAGAACACCTGCAGCAAAATCTCCGAGAGAAATTCCAAGATAGGTAAACATCACCCCTTTTCCAGCACTAAGTGGTACCGCTGCATCTAGCGCCTGCCCGATCTCGGGAGCCTGTGTGACCAAAACGCCTACTACAAACCAGATTGGTAGCCCAATGCATAAACAATAAAAATAACGTAATGCCCGCCCTGAATTATTGAACAACATCAACAAATTACCCTTAGGGACATTCTTTAGATTTTGCTTTTGATAAATACCTGATTCATAAATGCCCACACGGAGCAATAGCAGGCAAATACCCATCAATCCTCCGACAAAATACGCCGTACGCCAACTAAACCATTCAGAAATATAATACGCTAATATGGCACCTAACACCCCTATCCCAGCAACAATCATCGTTCCATAGCCGCGTTTACTTTTATCCATGCTCTCGCTAATCAAAGTTATCCCCGCGCCCAACTCACCAGCTAAACCAATGCCGGCAATAAACCTTATCCAGCCATAAGTTGTCACATCTTGGACAAACCCATTGTATATATTAGCGACTGAATACAATAAAATAGATCCAAAGAGCACTTTTAATCGCCCAAATTTATCGCCAATCACTCCCCAGACAACACCACCCAGCAGTAATCCTGCCATTTGCATATTCAGTACATATTCACCCTCGGTTCGCATCTGCGAAACGGCAACCCCTAAATCCTCAAAAGATTTAACACGTACGATCGAAAAAATAATTAGGTCGTATATATCGACAAAATAGCCCATAGATGCTACTAATACTAAAAGCCAGACTCTCGCGGGTTTTTGGGTGTTCTTCATAACTCAAAATCAACGTGAATTTACAATCTATTAACAATTATTGCAATCGCCAGATAATATAAATACGTGCGACCCCTATCTTTGCGTTATGCGACTTCCTCCAAAAGCACTAAAATGGGTATTACGATTTTATCCTCCATTCTTTTTTCAAAGGATTTGGATACGGAAAGTCCACCCAGACTTCCAACAGATGGATATCAAAATCACGAAAAGTTTCCTGAATATGAATGCGAACAAAACAGTTTTTGGGGGTACTATGTTCGCCGCAGTTGATCCTATTCACACGCTCCTACTGGATCAATTATTAAAACGAAATGGGATTACCAATACCGTGACTTGGTTAAAATCCGCACAAATAGAATATCTAAAACCAGCTAGAAGGAGCCTCCTTTTCTCAATTGTATTAAGCGATACAGAGGTTCGGGAAACGATATTAAAAGTATCCCAACAAGGTAAAATCATAAAAACCTTTACTATCGAAATTAGGGACAAAAGCGGGCAGCTGTGCGCACGATCCCTGAATGAAATCTATATCCGGGATTTGACCTTCGAGTATAAAAAAGTTAACTTCGAATCCAACAAATATTAAAAATATGAATAAATCAATATTATCGTTTGCTTCTATGACATTATTGGTGTTCGGAGCATGTCAAAACATCGAAAACAAAAAAAATGATCCAAGTGCGATCTCTGCCCAGTCTATTGCTGTTCATGACGAAATAATGCCCCAAATTACTACTTTTGACAAGCACACGGTGCTAATCGACTCTCTTTTAGGGAATTTAGCAGCAGTGAAAAGTCAAGATCCCTCTATAGACACGAGCGAGGTCCGTAGTAGTCTTACGGATTTGAAGGTTGAATTAGAATCGGCAACAGACAAAATGATGACTTGGATGAAAGACTTTGAGCCTGATAGTAACGAAACCTCCTATCAACAAGCACAGTTAGATACCATATCTAATCTAAAAAATACTTTTTCCAAAGTATCCCAAGATGCGGATCGCTTTTTAGCACCTTATAAAAAATAAAAAAATGACAATTCCATTTTCACGCCAATTATTATTAAGCTTTTCTATAGCTTCCTTGTTTTGGAGCTGCGACGATTCTCAAACTAAAAAATTACCTATTATAGGTGAAAGAGATGTCCAGGAGAGCATTGTAGAAGGAGAAACTGTAGTTGATACGATTTATCATCAAATACCCCCTTTTGAATTTTTAAATCAAGATAGTGTCGTAATTAGCGATAAAAATTTCAATGATAAAATTTACATAGCCAATTTTTTCTTTACCCATTGTCCCAGCATTTGTCCCACAATGCAAAGAAACTTACTTTCTGTCTACAATAAGTTTCAAAACGATGATCGGGTTTCTTTTTTATCGCACAGTATCGACTTTAAATATGATTCGCCGAGTGTTCTTAAATCGTATGCAGAAAAACTTGGGGTAACCGATACACGATGGCAGTTTGTAACAGGTAGCAAAAAAGATATTTACGGAATTTCAGAGAAATATTTAGTATATAGCAAAGAAGACTCTACCGCGCCAGGAGGTTATGACCATCAAGGATTTTTAGTGCTCATCGATAAGCAGAAACGCATACGTGGAGCATACGATGGCACCGTCCAAGAACAAGTACAACAACTAATCGTTGACCTAGATATTTTGTTGAACGAGAAGTAAAAACCGATCCGATGCGAAATACAAATTTGACACTCCTTGGAATTTCCCTAATCGTGATAGCTATCGTATTTGCGTGCAAACCAAATGTCAGTATTAAAACAGCACAATATGCGGCTAACGGTCAAAAGTTGTATGCAACACATTGCCTGAATTGCCACGGCGCTAAAGGGGAAGGGTTGGGGAAATTATACCCTCCACTCACAGATACAGCATTCCTTTCGATAAATCGAGCTAAGCTAGCCAGTATTATTAAAAACGGAATGAACGAAACTATTAATGTGGATGGAACTACGTACGTCGGCCCGATGCCAGGTGTACCCTCGTTAACTGAGATTGACATTGCCTATATATTGACTTACGTTACAACCACATTCGGAGAGGACACAAAAATATTTAGTGAACAAGAGGTTCGAAACAGTTTATCGGTATCTGAAAAATAACAAAGGTTTCCAAACGGGGAGAATGGAAACCTTTTCACTAACCAATTATAAACCTAATTATGATACTCCAAAGGTAAGTGTACATCTAACACAAAACAAGACCTCGACTATCATTTAACGAAGATTTAACAATCACTTTCCTTTTACATAACATAACCCGAAAGACCTCGGTTTATAACAAAAAACTGACAAACTAGTTTTCAAAAATTTATTACTTTTGCTACCGAATGAACATTCAATTACTTGATAAAAAGGTAGCGATTTTCGAAAGCACGCTTTCGCTCGTCTACAAGCACGGTTTTCACGGTGCGCCCATGAGTCAAATCGCCGCGGACGCCAATGTGGCCACCGGTACGATCTACCATTATTTCTCTTCAAAGGAAGAATTGATCATTGAGCTTTTCATCTATTGTAGAAAAAAAACAAATGAGTACATCTTTTTTAAGGATGAAAAACTGAGCTATAAGGAGCGATTCGCGTATATCTGGAACAGATTGGTCGATTATTATGTTAAAAACAAAGAAATCTTCTGGTTTGTCGAACAATTTTACGCTTCGCCTTATTATCAACTTATTAGCAACAAAAAAAGTCCAAGCTATTATGGTGTAGATAAAATGAAATTATTTTTTGAAGAGGGAATCCAATCAAAAATGATTCGTAAAATCAACTTTTACACTTTGGTATCAATTTATATCGGCACCGCAACGTCCCACGTTAGATTGATAACTTTTGGATTCAACACTTCGTGCAAAAATGATCGCGAAGAGTTGCTTGAAATTATTTGGAATGCTGTCAAAAATCAATAAAATGAAATTTAAACAAACCGCCGTATTACTATTACTGACAACCTGTTTTTCTGGGTTTGTTCAGGCGCAAACCGAGCAGACGTCAAGCCCTCTTAGTGCGAACGCTACATTGGATGACTTAATTAATTACGCCCTCAACAATAAAATAGAGTTAAAGCAAGCCGAGATAGATAAAGAAATCGGTGAACGGGAGATCGCCTCTGCAATTTCTGGTTGGTATCCGCAACTTAGCGCTACCGGATCATATATACACAATATCCAGATTCCGACGACGGTCATCGATGGAAACACCATTACTATGGGACAAAAGAATACCAGTGCTTTAACGTTTCAAGCCGACCAAAGTATACTCAGTCCAGAATTATTTCAAGCTTCACGGGCGGCAAAATATATACGTGAACAAAATAATCTTAATCTTGAGGACACG
>NZ_JABMCQ010000054.1 GCF_013179575.1 Sphingobacterium shayense
CCCCGAGCGCCGCCGAGAGCGTCGCCGCATCATCACCGGAGGAGCTCTCTTTTATGTCGGCATCGGTAGCTAATTGCAAGAGTTCTTCAGAGGACGTAAAAGCCGCTGTAGTCAACTCTTTGGTAGACTCCTTCATACGCGTGAAGAGACTTGGATAATTCAAAAGGTCTGCCGTCGACAAATCTGTACCGGTTACCTTATGCTTTGCTGGCTCTACACCTGTGAGTAAGTTCGCCCATCCTATCTGCGTAGTTAACGTCGTTTTTGCGGTATCAGCAAGCGAACCGTAGGTGAAAACAGCATTGCGGCGGAGACTACGAATGGTAGCTGGCTCGAATTCCTGTACTGCTTTTCCTCGTAAACCATCCACAGCGATAAAAAGTACCTTAGCTTTACCACCGTCTGCAGGAATATCTGCCGTATATTCTTTAAGAAGATTCGGCATATCTTTATTACACCCGGTTAGCACCAACATGGTGCAGACCATCCATAGCACTCCCCTATTATGCTTTGTCATTTTCTTTCTTTTATGCGTTTGTTTCATAATTTCTGAAAGCTTAATCTTTGATTTCCAACTTAACCATTTGCCTCACGCTTTTCCCTTCCACCGAGTAAATGCTGCCTCCCAAAAGGACCGCTGGATTACCTAGTGAAGATGTTGTCTCGACTACTTTATTTATCGTACCCAAAAACAAACCTATATTATTATATTTCTGTTCTGCCGCGCCATCTGGGTTGAGAATCAAGAGTCCCGAACGCGTGATACCGTCGTACGACTCTAACGAATTATCAACGAGTATCTTCCCGTTATTCATGATATACGCGTAACTTATGTAACCTTCGCCGTGCGGCCGCACCTTGAATCCCGGATCAATATTCCCTTGTTTATCCAGTACTACAATTCCCGGTGCACTTACGCCGTTAAAAGAGGTGAAACTACCGGTAACCACCATTTTTCCAACTTTAGAGTTATATTCGACACTGCTAACATTATCGTTTGGACCAGTACCAATATTGAACGTATTATCGATGCTACCATCGGTATTCAGACGCACCAGATAGCGAGCAGGTTTCCCGTTAAACGAGGTAAACATACCGCCTAATAATAGCTTTTCATCCTCCTGCATACTCGCTGCTAGGATCGTTCCATTTGCCCCAGTATTGTCCTTCATATAGGCAGAATCAAGTGATCCATCAGTTGTCATGCGCATTACGTGTCGAACCGGTATATATATCGTGCGGCGTGATTCTCTGGTCGAGTAATTATAGTCAATACGTTTGTGGTAAAGGAAGGAGCCTACTGCAATTAGTTTGTCTTGGGCCACTGGGAATAGCTTGATAATATTTCCGGTAGCGAAGTTACCTCCGCCGATACCTCCACTAGTTCCCCCATTGAAGGCGGGGACGGTATCCAAAGCATTTTCAGGTCTATCTGGGGTAGGGTTTAACAACTCAACTACCATGGTATCCAATTGACCGTTGGCCAAAAGCCGAGTAATATAATCCGTTTCACGATTATTAAAACTCGAAAAGGTCCCACCAATGAAGTAATTATTTCCTCCTCTAACAATTGTGTTAATAACACCTTCGGCACCTCTTTGAAAATTAAACGAATTATCAGATTCCCCTAAACTGTTTACGAAATGGATGCTATTTCGATAAACGGATTCACTCGCTTCATTTTCGAAATCCGTGAACATTCCTGTCGCAATGTGGCCTCCCGATTGTGCAATAATATCCGTTACCGGTCCGTTGAATCCATTCGCGAGATCGTAGTTTTCATCTACAGATACATTCCCTTCAACATACACGATGGGGCCACGAAAAAACTGCCCGGATATTTTAACGACGGCTTCTCCCGAACTCGCAAGAGCAGGCATCATCACCTGTACAGTTGAGTCGGTTGTTTCAAGAATGTCGACTTTATTGTTATTGATGAAAAATTCAAATTTTCCTTCTTGAGCTTTCAGGCCCTTGATATGGAACGTTACCGGATTACCCGGTTCAGTTATCTCTGGATAAGGATAGGATTTAGTAAAGGCGATACCCAGTGGGTCACGCCCTCCAGCATAAGGATCTTCGGCAAGTTTTGTATCCTTGTCACAAGATGTAAAAAGGGATGAAATTACGAAAATCCCTATGACTAGTCCCGAAATATGTAAAAGTAATCTATTCATAATGGTTAATCGTTTGGATAGGTAATGCCACGTGCAACAGCAAGTTGTATAAAATCGATTGTGTTAAATCCAAAAGCATGTTTGGAAAACTGTAAAACATGTACAGATCCGTTAATGGGTTGTATATCGGATGTAGCAACAGGAGCCGTGGTCAAACCATGAATACTAAATCCTCCGTACGCGTTCAAATACAGTTGCCTATATCCAGCATAGCGTATAATTTGCTCAACGCCATCTGAATTTTTTGTCCGAATGTCGTTATAGAGCACGCCTACGTTCATCTCCTCCCCATCATAGCTGTAGTACCCTTGTCCTGGAAATGCTTGCATACTCAACGTATCAATTTGTGGAAAATCTTTCAACAGCGATTTCCCTTTCATCACGTACATGCTAAGAAAATGGCGCCATACCGATGGATCCACTTGCTCAGGGCTAGTTACTGTATCCTGACCAGAAATGTAGAGGTATTGGTTCAGCTCATTTACTGTCTTACGAATAGAAGTGTTTGGTGGCGCGAAAAAGGTGATCTCTTCGGTCCGCAATGTATTCTCAAAATCCGCAAGTTTTACAATCGTTGTTAAAGTATCAAATAGGTCGGGACGTGACTCTAAAAAGTCCATCACTGTACCGTCGAAGTTCACTTCGTGCACCCCACCGTCTTGGTAGTAGTCTTTTCCGCAGGACACTAATAACGAGAACGTCATAGCTAATCCTACAATATATGTCCAATATCTCATTGTTATATTCATAACTTGTCTATCTTAATTTATTATTGAGTCCAAAATGTATTTAAGGTCATGAACGGATTATTATTCAACGCATCAGGATGAATCGGCCAGGTCCAACCTTTGGAATTAAAGGCTACCACATTCATTGGCGCCGAAGTATAATCGGAGTTAATCACCTTTTTTGTTCGTACCAAGTCATAAAACCAATGCCCTTCTCCCATAAGCTCGCGTGTTCGCTCCCACCAGATAAAGTCTTTAAGTTCTTCCCCTGCTTCATTTACTGCCGGAACCGCTTCCGCCCGTGAACGAACAACATTCACCACCTCCCTAGCTTCTTCATCGCGACCAAGTTCTGCTAAAGCCTCCGCACGCATTAAGATAGGGTCAACATAACGAAACACAATATGGTTATCGTCTGGGTTGAAATCTTCACCTTCCTCCATAAATACGTTCACGAACTTCAACATCTGCATCATGCCATCTGTCGCATAAATGTATTCATCAAACCATACGGTTTTACGTTGGTCGGCTTCGCCACGAGGATAGAGCTTTTCCATAAATTTGGTGTCATAATACAAGTATGATCGCGTTGTAACCTTGTTAGGGTAACGAAGAACGTAATCGGAAAAGGGCGCCGAAAGGTGGAATGTCTCTCCAAAATTTAAGTTCTGAACGATCTCGAAAAGGCCTTCCTTGGTTCTGCCTTTGAAGATTTCTTTGGTCCGTGTTAGTGGCAAAAGTTCATAAGCCCCCCCATTTTCATCCATGATTTCCTTACCTAAATCTGCGGTAGTTTGATAATATGGTGTGGGATCTTCCTCTGTAAATCCGGCCACCCACATATTCATATGCATCATAAGGGCTATTGCCGACCCTCGCATCGCTTTCACGGCAACGACAGAGGGGTCGTCGTAGGTCCATGGAAGATTTTTGTAGTGCTCCTGCATATCGGCAATACAGCTTTTTAGAACGGTCAACATATCTGTTCTCGGTAATGGATCGCTGTGATATGCTTCCGTGTAATAAGGCACATCACTGTACAGGCGTACCATAAAGAAATACGCTAGATTACGCAAAAACACTGCCTCTGCCGTATAAGTGGCTTTTTCTGCATCAGAAAGAATCCCGTCCTCCATGCGGTCAATCTCAAACACAGCAATATTCGCTGCCTGAACCATCTTAAAAAAGCTATTCCATCTGGTTAGCTTGTCAAATCCAAAGTAAGTAAATGCTGTACTATTAATAGCGGCGTTCAAGTTATTGTCTTGGACATAGCTAATATAATCTCGACCAGAACCGCTCGTTGCTGAGGTGCGGTTTATCGGAGCGCAGCGCATATCACCCGTTGCTGGGAAAAATATCTGCTGCATGGTCGCCTCTCGAAACGTCGCGTAAATGCTATTTATGTTCTGCTGTACATCGGCTTCCCGTTTCCAGTAGTTGTTCCCCGAAAGATCTTCGACGGGTGTTAAGTTTAAAAAATCTTTACCGCAAGAGCTTACGCTAAGGGCGATCCCTGTTAGGGCTATATATAGTACTTTTTTTATTATATGTCTTTTCATCGTGTAACCTCCTTTAAAATTGTACATTCAATCCAATCGTATAACTCCGCCTGTTCGGGTATCCGTTCGAGGAGTCACGTCCCATTCCCGTGACAAGCTCCGGATCGGGACCAGAGTACCGCGAGAACGTGAAAATATTGTTTGCTGTCAGATATAGTCGTAGTGATGATACACCCAGGCGTCTTACGAAACCTTCTCTGTCGAAGTTATATGCTAGCGTCGCTGTCTGAAACTTCACATAAGAACCATCTTCCATGAACAAGGTCTGGTCGTAGCGGTACGGATTGAAGCTGCCGTTTATACGTGTGAAATCAAATGGATTCGGGTAGTAAGCATCGTCGCCTAGCATGCGCCACACATCGTAATCATCTAATGGCACCAGTGCTCCTGGGTTCTTCGCGTCCGCATCTCCTTTAGCGTTGTCAGGATCCGCATAATTCCGGAAGCGATCCGCTAGAGCGTTGTTCAATATGTCGCGCTTTATGCTAAATACAAACTGTGTATTCAACGACCATTCTTTGTATTTCAAGAACCCACCAAAACCGCCAGTGAAACGTGGCAAGGAATTTCCCACGAAAACAAAATCATTCTCATCCAGAATATAATCTCCATTAATATCCGTCCAGATCGGATCTCCGGCACGGAAGAAAGCGCCCTCGTTTGTCGCCTTTCCTGCACGGTATCGAAGTCCCGTGGCCGGATTTACTGGCACATCAGCATCTGATTTGTACACGCCGTTGTAATGCAAAAGGACGTTGGTTCTCGAATTCATCCCTAAACGGAACAACGTTGCTAGATTGGTCACGTTTGGATCCACCTCAATAAATTGACGAACATCATCAGGAAGTGCGGTGATATAGTCATTGTTGATTGAACCGTTTGCATTAACCGAGAAGTCCCAGTCCGGATTATCAAACTTGTGCCTATAATTTACGATAAATTCGTGCCCCATATTGACCATGGCCGTTTCATTCGTCATTACCTTACCAAAGGCATTATGATTGGCAATATCTTTGGTACGTAATTGCTGATCGGTCTGTTTATAGTAGTTCTCATACGTGAACGATAAGCGGCTATCAAAAAATCCCAGTTCAATCGCACCACTAAGCTGCGTCGTTTTAACTGGCATTAATCCAATGTTCGGAATAATATTCATGTTCAGCTCCGTAGAAGGGGTGTTATTATACGTCCCCCCAGATGTATATCGGCCGTAGACGTCATATATACTCGCCCCTGGGGAAATATTCTGCCCCCAGCTACCGCGAATCCATCCATGAGAGAGCCAGGTAAGATTTTGCATAAACGATTCACTTTGGAAGTTCCAGCGTAAACCTACCGATGGATTATATGACCAAGGATTAATATTTCCCGTCGCCGAGGAGCCGTCAATTCGGTAAGTGAACTCAGCGATATAACGGGAATCATAGTTGTAGTTAAATGCGCCGGAATAGCTTAGTAGCCTACTGTTCTCAATGTTATTTAAAGTCCCGCCTTTGCTATCGCGGGTGTTATAACCCAGTCCCGCTGTGATCTGATCGTTGGGAGTACCCTCAAGCTGCATGCTCTCCGCACGGAAAGCACCAAATTCAACTTCCGTAAATCCATAGGCTAGGATATTATGCTTATCGGCAAAGGTTTTCGTATACGACAACATTGTACGGTTATATAATTTGTTGCGGCGATCGTTATACGAAAAAATCTGTGAGCTGTTAGCATTTAACGCTCCTGGCAAAAATCGATCTTTGGTCGCAAAATTATAGGTATAGTTCAATGTCGAGGTTGCTGTCAGCCCCATTATCGGTTGATACTGAACTTCAACCTGATTAACGATATTCGCGGTCTTGTTGTCATCATCTACTGTTAGCGCTGCCAGAGCGGCATTGGATGAAGATGAGAAAGATGGCGCGGGCAGCAGCGAAGACGTGTTTGCGGCAGTCCCCACCCCTGATTGGCTAAATGCGTTCCCCGATCCAGTTGAATTTTTACCGAGTGAAGAATTAACATAACCAGATAGCATGAACTTTTCCGAAGGGCGGTACTGCATATTCATCTGCACGGTATAGCGCGTGAACCCTGTGTTTTGGATGATACCTTTCTCCTGATAGAACCCTCCGTTCAGTTTATAGTTAAACTTTTGGTTACCACCGGAGACGTTAACATTCTGTGAATGGTTGATTGTATTTCTGTAAAAAAGATCCTGCCAATTCGTGGAATTGTTGTAATAAGCATTCAGCGAATCCGCTAACAACGGAGTATCATTGATACGCTTCATGGCTGCCACATAGGTTGAATCGTAGCCCAATATCTGCGCTACACGCAAACGCCGTTCAGCAGCTCCTCCCACCACATCACGCAGTGAAGGCACGGTATTAAAGAACATTTGCGAGGTGTATTGTACGATAGGTACAGCGGAATTACCCCGCTTTGTTGTTACCAAGATCACACCATAGGCGCCCCTGGAACCGTAAAGTGCAGTTGCCTGCGCATCTTTTAGAACGACGATATTCTCGATATCTTCAGGTGGAATCAGTGATATTGGGCTAATACCCGGTGCAGAGGATTCAAAGCCATATTCGTATCCCGAATTGTCATCTACTGGAACCCCATCGATTACAAATAAGGGTGATGTTGGAGTAAGAAAAGCGTTGTCACCTGAACCGACCACGTTCACATTTGAAACACCACGGATTGCCATCGATCCACGCATACCGGGTGTTCCGTTATTCAGCTGGATATTAAGCCCCGCAACTTTACCCTGCAGAAGATCCGTAAAACTTGCCGCTGGCACATCTTGGATTTCTTTCCCCGATATCACTACCGCTGAACCCGTAAGACTTTCCTTTTTTCGCGCTTGGTATCCGACGACAACCGCCTCTTCAAGGACCTGATCAGAGCTTGTTAGCGTCACCGTATAGGTGCTCTTCGACTTCTGGATTGTTAGACGTTCTTCTTTATACCCCAAACCCTTTAAAAGAAGTACTGCCCCTGGAGCGACAGAAACCGTAAACTCTCCGTTCGCATCGGTCGCTGTAAGGGGCTTACCTGTCTTTTGCAGAAAGATTGTAACGCTCGGTAAGGGACCATTCTTATCGCGCACTACCCCTGAAATGTTTTGCTGCGCCAACGCAAGCTGGCTTACCAATAACAATAGTGCCGTAAATGCTATATATATTCTATTCATAATTTCGTTCTTATAAATTGGTTAGTCTTGATCAGCAAACATCGGCGTCTCCCCGGCAAAGCGTATCTGGATTTCCCAATGTCCTTCTTGAAATATCCCGAAGTTCAATCCAATTTCCGATTCCTGACGAAAACCGCCATATCCGATCCGTGCATATCTAAATACAACATTTGCACGCTGCCCGTCAGACGTCGTGTAACGTGTAGGTTTGGTAATCAAAGGCATCGGATAGGCTACTTTATAGACCATCTTATTATCCTTGAGCTCGCGGTCGAAACCGTGTATTAAATGATCCCAGTTCGTTTCGTTAAATAGCATCGGGTCGATGGGATTATTTAAAGAGTCTACAAAAGAAAAGCTAAGGGTGTTTCCGGGAGTTTCGTTCTCCTCATCCCTATTGAAATATATTCGTACGTTGGAGATAGGATTCTGCTTCCCGTATAGATTTAGGGTGTAGCTCGGGTATACGTAAGAGTTTAGCGCTACCCCGGTAACTGGATTATAGATTGATGGTGCATAGGGCATTTCTTTGTACGGCTTCAAACGCATGTTACGAATAAACCGACGTCCCCCTAAATTCTCCACCTGTACATCGAACAGATAGCCAGAGTCCGGAAGGGTTTTCACGATACTGGCGTTACCGCTATCCCAAAAAGTAATATTACCATTGTTCCTACCGATTTCCAGCGTCGGCCGGTATTCGATTTTACGCTTTTGATCAATTTGTTCAAGTGACGTTTCAAGTCCTGTGTATTCCTGCGTCCACACCTTCACGGGATACCTCTCTAACAATTCAGTTGCTTCTTCCCCGTTATAACGGCGAGCATTGACAATTGAATAATGCAATGGTTGAGAAGTGTTAGACCCTACTGTTGTTATGTTTTCATAAACAGTCTTCACACCCAGGATAGGCGTAAATTCTTTTATCGCATAGTTTACTTCATCGCCCAGTGAATCTCTATTATCTGGCAAGTATTTTTTACAGCTTACGCTGCCTGCCACAAGAGCTAGTAGTAAAATACCCTTGTAAACAGTTTGTATTATGGCTAGTCTTCTCATGTTATTGGGAAAATTTCGTGGTTAGTTTATTAAAGCCGAAGTCGTGTCCTGTGCTCAAGATGTGCAATACACCATTACTAGTATACAGATTCACCGAGGCCGTATTTATAGTCTTCCAGTAACGCTGGAAAATAGAGTTGTTCACATCGCTAAGCATTAGTTGCTGTTGTCCCCCTTGAACAAACCCAGACGCATCAGTCTCCTTGAACAGCATATTCATGTCGTACCCATAGCGCATGCTTGCGACGGTTTGGCCCTCTTTGAAGCTAAACAGAGATTCGGTATCGTAAAGCCCCGAAAACGCATAGCGGCATGTCAATGAATCCAAATCGGACTTGCTCAAATCTTCAAGGTATAATGGCTTTCTTCCTGAAAGCTCTCTTGCAGTATTCATTGCATCAATTGCAATCTGAAAACTACGGTTCGTGACAGCAAAAAGGGTAATTTCTTTACCGCTGTCGTTTAGCGAATCGCGAAGTTCTGGCAACCGGTCCAATACCAAAACCAAAGAGTCAAATGTACCCGGCTGGGATTCTAAGTATTCTAATATCGTCCCATCGAAGCTTTGCGTTATGTTAACATAGTCAGCGTAGTACTGATCCCCTTTTGTGCAACTAAAGAAAAAACTTACGCTGCTCAATAGAAATAATAGGATATATATTTTTTTCATATTATTAGGTTCTTTTATTCGTTATTTCCAATAACTGTTTTGCTCGAGTTGACTATTATTATTCAATACCTGCTGAGCTATCGGCCAGTAAATCCCATCCATTTTTATAAGATCAACTAGCTGAGGATCTACTGGACGGATACGATTGAAACGGACTTGGTCGAACCAGCGCCACCCCTCTCCCATCAATTCTCTCCGACGTTCTTGAAAGATTGCGGTAAGTAAATCTTCACTTGACCGGGAGGTATAAGCGTTAGTTTTACGTAGGGTCTTTACGACGTTTAATAGCCGGGTTGCTTCGGCCTCTTGGTTCAGGACAGCTAAAATTTCAGCCCGCAAAAGCGTCATTTCTTCTAGACGTGTGAAGATCAAGGAAGAACCGAACACAGTGTAAGCCGTTTCGGAGTTAGCGCCATCGCGAATCACTTTTATTTTAGAAAAAATCGGCGTTTCTCCACTAAAATTGGTAAAGTAATTAGTCCGTGTAAGCCCAGATAACGTATCAATCCCAAAACGACTATCATTAGGCTCCGGGAACAATGAGGTTATGATCTCTTTTGGAACATAAATTGACGGATTCTTCTTATTCACCAATGGTTCAGCGAGCGTCAGGTCCTCGATATGCCCCGTGGAAGTCGCTTCTGAATAGACATATGGCGCGCGTAATGCGAGAATTTGTCCAAAAACGGATTGTACAGAAAAAAGTCCGTTACTGTTTGTCAGGGTGCCTATCGACGCGTAATCTAGACCAATCTTTCCATAATTTTCCATGACAAATTTCGAGTATACATCGGCCTGCATGTATCTCTCCTGCCATACAGCAATATGCGAAAGAACGGCATATGCTGTCACTTTATTAAAAAGCACACCGTGCCATTCGGAAAAATTTTCGTCATAATAGGAATCTGAAGACAGTCCGTACACATAGGGAAGATCTTCTGCAGCCGCCAGTAACTCCTGCTCCGCGAACGCCAATACAGTTTCTTTCGAGTTACGTGGTCTTTCTAAAAATTCGCCGTCATCAAACGATTTACGGAGTAAGGGCAAATCTCCCCATATACGGCTCATGTAGAAATACGTAAATGCTCGGATTGTCCTAGCTTGCGCGATATCCCATTTTAAGTTTACCTCCGTATAGCGTTTATCTTTTTCATGTACCTCTGGTGCACGCTCAATGAACAACGAAGCTGCATTAATGACTGCATAAAAGCGTCTCCAATCGGTAAGCGTTTGCAGCAATGGGTAGGAAGCCTTCAAATCGTGCGAATGCACTGCGTCTAAGTCTGCGCGCGTATAAGACACAAAATCTCCCGAACGCATCTCACCAAAAACCCAGTGACCATTGGATTCATACATCGCAGCGCGCAGTAAGCCGTACATCCCGATCAGTCCGGCCTTAGTGTCTGAAATACTTGTCCATTGTAGCTCTTCACTCGCTACGTCTGCCGCCTTTACGTCTAGCTGCTTATCGCAAGAATACTGCACCAGCGATAGCGCTGTAAGGGCAAGCACACAGGTAATTTTTATATATCTTTTCATTTTACTTGCTTTAAAAATATTAGAGATCCAGTTTAAGGCCTAAGGTGTATGTTGGCGCCAACGGTAGTCCGTAGCCCGTATAGTATCCATTAAACTCTGTTAGCTCTGGATCACCTCCAGAAAATCCTGTCCATGTATGCAGATTAGTCCCCGAAATATATAAATAGGCTCTGCGGACCGTCTTGGCGATGCTTTTAACACTCTCCAACTGGGAAAAATCGTATCCGAGACTTAATGCACGTAGTTTAACAAATGAGGCATCTTCTAAGAAAATATCTTGTTGCACACGGTAAGGAACTACACTGCTCCATGGGTTATAAACCGGGTACTTGCTGATATCGATATCTTGCTGCCAGTGGAATATTTCCCGGACGGACTGAATTGTGTTGTTCGACTCATTATTCACGAAGTCATAACGTGTTGCTGCACGGCTATTCAAAAGTTTGTGGCCTGCCGCAAAATAAAACTGGAAAGTCAAGTCAAAACCTTTATAGCTGAGCTGGTTGTTCCATCCGCCAAATACCTTTGGAGTAGCTTGACCAGTCATCACCTTGTCGTTGTCATCAACATTATTATCACCGTTGTTATCACTCCAACGAGGGTCGCCGGCATTAAGGTAAACTCCTTCAAAAGCTAAACGACGGCCATCCTGTTCGGGAATTTCGGTAATATCGTTGTAGATACCCTGATTTTCATATAACCAAAATTGATCGATAGGGCTCCCCACTCTGAGCTTTCTATCGCCAACCACAAGTTCATTTAAACCATCTGGAAGTCCTGTTAACTCGTTGCTATTCGCCGTCAGATTGATTGAGGTTTTCCACTGGAAAGCATTCTTTTCTGGGTTAAACAAAACTCCTCCAAGGGTAGCTTCTACCCCACGATTGCGAACACTCATCCCGTTCAAATGCTGCCCCACGTACCCGTATTCGCTTGGTACAGGAATCGTCGTGATTTGATTTTTATCTTCTTTATTATATAGTGATACATTTGCAAATAGCCGCTCATTAAACCAGGATGATTCGACGCCTAAGTTCAGTTGATCCGAATATGGCCATTGGATATCGTAACCTATCCAGCCTGTATTATAGGGACGTGATATACCAGCGAACCCGTTATAAGAGACAAGTCCTGGTTCCGTACTCCAGCCCATGTTCGATGCATATTGTGGTCCCGTTGCGTAACGGGCCCCTGATACGGGCCGCATGATACGTGCAGCACCAAGACGAACCTGCAAGCCAGAAAGTGCGTCATTATCGGAAAATAAATGGTTTTTAGCATTCCACTTGAGAGTCACTGCTGGAGAGAATGCCCATCGGTCGTTCCGCTGTACGGTCGAGCTGCCGTCTAAACGCCCTAGTAGTTCCGCAGTAAATAGATTCTGGATAGTGTAGGCGCCTTTCAGGTAAAACGACTGCATTCTGAATTCATCTTTATTGTTCCAGCGATAGACTTTGAGCCCTCCCTGAGGTAACAGGTAATCATCTTCATTACTCTTGCCATTCACCACATTTATTTTCACAAAATCGTTCGGACCATCGTAGGCTTTGGCATAATTGAAGCGGTAGAGATCCATAATATATTCAGATCCTAAATGAAAGTCCAACGATTGCTTGTCGTCAAGATCGTATGTATAATGTAGGTTATTGGAAAAATTAAGTCGCTGGGTATAACCAAAATAGTTAGAGACAAAGTTGCTGTTCTCCATCAATGTTGATGGCCAAAATACATCGCGTAGTCCCTCTGTGTAATCTATTGCTAACTTCGAGCTATAGGACAAACCTTCCATAATTTTAAACCGGAAATCCAAATACCCTTGAATATTGTTCGTGACATTGTCATTCAGGGCAGCGTCAAACTGAGCCAGGTACTGCCCGTAAGCTGCTTTATTGGGGGAAAGTGGTGTAGAAAGGTCGGGTAGATACGCCGTCTCGGCAAACTGGTCCCTTAATGAGTTATTTCTTTTGCGCTCTGAGCGGTTCGCATTTACGAAAGCAGATACGGTGAACCACTCAAAAGGCACCATGTTCACGCTAAATAGCGCGTTGTAAGTTTTGAAATGGGTGTCATCTGCCACCCCTTGATTGTTTTTATGTCCTCCATAGAAACTGAAATTCGCACGCTCAGAGCCTCCCGTCAAACTAACATCTACCGAATAAAGTGCTGCATTTTTGTAGTATAAGTCCTGCCAGTTAGAAGCACCATAATAGTTCGAATTTGTCGAATCTGCTAGATATCCCGGATATCTTAACTTTGCCTCGTCGTCGCCATATAACGCATAAAAAGGCTGACGAAACATATTTTCATACTCCGCATTTATGGGTGTAATCGAAGGTTTTTGAGAGAAACCGTAATAACTATTGATTGAAAGTTGTCTTTCGCCAGCCTTTCCACTATGGGTAACAATCCAAATCGCTCCATTTGCCGCTAATGGGCCGAGCTCGGCGAGTTTCAAAGGGTCCGAGATCACCTCGATCGATTTGATCGCATTCATATCGATGCGTGTCATCAAATCCGTTTCGGTACCAATTTTCCTGAAGTTATACCGCTGGATGTTGTATGCAAAATTGCTTTCTTGTGCCAAAGGAATACCATTCACATATATTGTTGGCTGAACCGCGTTTAAATCTTTGTTAGAAAAGACAGGCGAAGATAATCCGCGCCAAACAATATTTTTTAAACTACCCGGTTCCCCGGAGTTCTCCTGCACATAAAGACCGGAGGCATAACCCTTAACATACTGTGCTACGCTATTGTATGGGTTTAATTGCATCACCTGTACATCAACGGAATCGGAAACGTTTTTACGTTCTACCAAGGTGGATACTCTGCGCTGCAAGGAATCTGAAATCTGGATTTCATCGTCTTCAGTAGTATCCTGCTGTTGGAATACGATAAATTTACGGGCGTTGTCGTATCCTGCAACTGGCCTGGCAATAAGACAGGATATCGGAATAAAAATAACCGAAAGACAAATAAGACTGGTTAATTTTCTTATCATAATATTCATATAATCGCATTGGTTAGGATGCGAACTTTAAGTTTTTGATTAGTAAATCAGGTACTGTTTGGTAATATTGTTGTTAGTATTGGATCAATAATAGAAAAAACAAGTCCTAAAAAAAATTTTACGTAAAACGAAAACGTTTGCGTAAACTACGCAATCGATTGTGTATAGGAGGTTGTGTATTATGTTTTACTTAACTAGTGTCAATTAATTTTAGTTCTTGGAGGTCAGTAAAGGTTAAACATTGGTTTACCCTCTTTATAGGATTAGATTACACGGATTTTAAGTGAATCTAAACTTGAGCGGTTTTGTTAATAAAGTACTCCTAGCGCCGCTAAACAACAACTTAACGAACTATGTAATCTTAAAAAAAAACCTCGAATGGCCTTCGATAAAAATAAAATCATATGATTGCTTCGCATAGTGGGTCTATTCTTGGGAGCCTCGGACCTAAGCTGAGATTGTCAAATTATGCGGCCATTTGCAGGTTTTAAGTTTTAACCTGCAAGAAAGTTGGGTTAGAGGAACCTATTTTGCTTAGCTGGCTTCTTCTACACAACGACAACGACATAAGCTCACTTTTATCTTATATTCTGAAAAGTTGTTCGCATGGGGAACTGTTCGTTGTAATGTCCCACGAGGTACGGAAAAATTGTCTTTGAAATTTATTTAAAAAAAAGAAGATAAATAGTTATGGCCAAATATAAAACCATATATCTGGCCATAACTTACTTTCTCAGCAACAATATTATACCATTTTTCGTGATCGAAAAGCAAAATCGCATCTTACTGGATAAGAGACTCGTAATATTGCGCAGCTCAAAAGGGCGGTTATTCGATCTTCCTGTTCAATCAGGAATGCATTTTATATTAGGCAAAATGGTCCCAAACTCTTTATGCTTAAATTGCAATTCATGCATTTGGCAATAAACCGCATTCAATCAAAAGAGGAGCTATATGTAAAAGCTAAAATTCTAAAGAATAATCTATTTGAAATCATTAATTTTAAAAAATGGCATTTAAACACACATTTACTGCACAACTCGAATGGCTTGCGGAGCGGACATCTACTACAGATAGATCATATCCAAAAACCCACCATATTTCCATCCAAGGAAAACAGAGCATCGAAGTTTCCGCAGCGAAAGCTTTTAAGGGGAACCCAAGTCTTTATAACCCCGAAGATCTCCTTCTAAGCAGCTTAATGTCGTGCCATATGATGTCTTATCTTTATGTTTGTAGCCAACATGATATTGAGGTTTTATCATACAACGACAAGGCACAAGCGTTTCTTGAAACCCATAGCGATGGTAGTGGCAAGATCGTCGAGGTACGATTGTCGCCTAGCGTGGTTATCTCTGACCCCTCTAAAATAACGCTAGCACTCTCTCTACATACACAAGCAAACAAACTTTGCTTTATCGCAAACTCCTGCAACTTCGATGTTCATCACGAACCAACCTGCGCCTCAAAATAGAGAGCACTATGGCGGCATTTGTATTTGGACTCGATAACGAAGCAAATATCTGAGTGCCGATGTCATAGCCATTTCCCTTGGTGTACCACATAATTGGACATACGTTAGCAATACAGGCGTCCAGTAAACTTTCTTTTTTTTTCTATATTTGACCTCAGGCTAACTTAGTATACATGGACTTAAACGAAATTATTCCTGTATTGATCGTTGGTGGTTTATTTCTTCTTTCGTTTCTTAAACTCAGTAACGTCACCAAAGTAAACCGCCGAGCAAATATATTTTTTGGCATATTTACGCTTCTCTGGTCGTCTTTCTGGTTAGACGAAATGATTATACCCAGAAATATTGAAAATCACAGCTACATCTATATTGTTCTCCATCTCTTACAATTTTTTGTTGCCACTACATTTTATTTTAGTGTTAAAATATACGCCGATCCAGAATACCGTTTTAAGCCTATCTCGATTTTCTATTTTATCGTCCCACTAATTTTTCTGGGATTCTTAATTGCTGAGCCCATATTAAATCCACAGTATTTCCATTTCTTTTATACCGTGTTATTTTTGGGGCACTCTCTGTTCTATACCGTACTTGCCTACGCGAGAATACTAAAACATCAAAAAGATATCGAACAATTTCATTCGAGCACTGAAGACATCGACCTTCGCTGGATCAAATACATTATTTATTCCTTTATCAGCTCCTCAATAATAATTACGATCTACAGTATTTTTACCTCTGCGGTAGCATTGAACATCTATATCAACCTGTTCTTTTTAGCTGTAGTATATCTGGTTTCTTTTTATTCACTAAGGCAAAAAGAAATCTACCCTCGTGAAGCATTTGTTGAACCGTTAGAAAGCTCTGGTATAGAGGAGCCGGTCGATCATATGCAAAAAGAGGAAAAGTCGCAGCTATTTTCCTCTGAGGAGTTAGCTCTTTTAAAACTGCAGCTTTCGGACCTTATGGAAAACCAAGCCCCTTACCTAGATAGCGAACTAAACTTGATTAAGCTTGCGCACACGATGAACATCACAGCGCATCAATTGTCATATCTGATCAACACGGGGTTTGGCACTAATTTTTTCAACTTCATTAATGGTTATAGAGTGTCTAAAGCTAGGGAGTTGTTAACTAGCGATCAACATGATCACCTTAATATGCTCGTCATCGGATACCAGTCAGGATTTAATTCCAAAACTTCTTTTAATACGACCTTTAAAAAAATGACCAACATGACGCCTTCAGAATATAGAAAAGAGAAATCTATGCGCTAGATACGAGGAAATTATCCTTTGATTTCTTATGGTTGTTGTTCCGCATTATAAACCCGAACACATAAATACCTGATGACATGCGAATTACCGAGACATAAATGAGTTGTTCCGATTCATAAACTGGGGCGTACTGACAAGCCATCAGATGTAATTTTACATTTATAAGTCCGCCTTTGAATAGGTGATTATATGGAAACTAAAATTACAGCGATGAAAACAGTATGTTTTAAAGGATCTATTCCAGTCAAAGCAAATCTTCAAGACGTTTGGCCGGTACTGATAAACCAAGAATTTATCTCCCGTTGGGAGAAGGGTCATGACACATTCAAAGAACTTCATTTGTTACCCAACACGAATGCGGTGATCCACTGGGATATCGAAAACGATGTAGATTATAAATATAATATCACATGTGAACAACAGCATATAAGACTGACTCTGCAGATTGACCGTGCGTGTCGGATGTGCAAATCAAAGTCGCCTGCATTTAATCCTCAAGATTATATTTCAACCGTGTTACCTCGCATAAAGGAAATTTGTGAAAAAAAAGAACGATCAAAGGCGTTCACCCCGCGCTCTACCCAATTGGTATGATCTCTTAAAAAGACAAGTTTACCCCCATGATGGCAACGACGGTATCTTCGGTTACGTTCATTCGTCCCTTACACGTTCATTTATGCATTATCGTTATCAAGCTCAGCGAAGACTATTCCACGATCACCCCTTACGAAGTAAGTTGGATAAATATTTTTAAATGATTATATTTATAGTACTAATTATTTATCTTAATATGGAACTAGCAATTATTGGTACCTCTGAAATACTAATACTCGTCATCCCAGTACTTATTATTCTTTTTATTTATTATCTCATTTTTACAATGAAAAAGAAAAGTAAAAACAGAATATAACCGGCGGAGTACTAGACGGGTTGACTAGTAAAAAGGAGCAAGTTCTATTAAACCTACTCCTTTTCACATTAACACGCCAAATAATTTCAGCATGTGTCGAACAAAAAAAGTCTACATTTCGTTAAGCCAACTATTGACCTCGTCTTTAGTTTTTCCTGTTTTCTTTTGTAGTCTTCCTAAAAGTTCATCTTCTTTTCCTTCTGCATAAAGCAAATCGTCGTCGGTGAAGTCAGCATACTGCTGTTTGATTTTCCCTTTTATTTCATTCCAACGACCTTTCCATGTTGTTTCATTCATGACATTTCCTTTTGTTAGTTCTGGTACTAGAACCGACAAGGGACCAAAATGGTTTCTAAAAACGCTACTAAAAAATAAAAAAAGTGGTAGACCCTTTAAATGATTTAGCGCTGATCTCATTTCTTTTACAAATTCACTATATTAGAACAACTGTTGAATTGTTAATTAAGATACCCTAAATTCAACGATTGACTCAATTTTTATGAATAGAAGGAACTTTTTACACCTTGCCGCTTTAACAAGCGCTGGCAGCGTGTCTCTGCCTTTCACCTCCACCCACGCAATAGGAAGAGAATCTGCTAACATGAGAAGCGCTGCAGCTAGGGAACTGAACACGGAAGTATGCATTCTGGGCGCGGGGCTCGGTGGTTTAGCAACCGCCCTGGCGGTCTGTAGAAATGGCATGCGGGCGATTCTCACCGAGCAGACCAATTGGATTGGCGGGCAGATTACGCAACAGGGTGTGCCCCCCGACGAACATCAATGGATTGAGACCCACGGTGCCCCGGCCTCCTACCGCCAGTACCGAAATCGGGTCCGCGCGTATTATAAAAACAACTATCCTTTAACCGAAAGTGCCAAAGCGAGGTCCAATCTTAATCCAGGGAATGGCTCGGTATCCAAAATCTGTCATGAGCCGCAAGTAGGTATTGCTGTGTTGACCGAGATGTTACTACCGTACCTGAGTAGTGGGCAACTAACGTTACTTCTGGAATTTAAAGCACGTAAAGCAGACACCGCGGCCGATCAGGTAAAAAATGTAGAAGTAGCTTCCATGGATGGCTCTCAGGTTTATGACATCCAAGCAAAGTACTTCGTCGACGCAACGGAATGTGGCGACCTCTTACCGCTAACAGGCACAGAATACGTGACAGGAACGGAGTCCAAAAAGGATACGGGTGAGCTTCACGCACCGCCGGTCCCCCGTCCTCAAAATAATCAAGCCTTCACGCTTTGCTTTGCTATGGACTACCAAGAGGGGATCGACAATACAATCGATAAACCCAGTACCTTTGAGAAATGGAAAAAATATGTTCCAAAACTAACACCGAATTGGTCCGGACCCCTCCTAGACCTTTCTTATTCTAACCCAAGAGATCTTAAGCCCAAAGAGCTCGGCTTTGATCCAAGAGGCAATCATCTACCGGGCCGCTTGAATCTATGGAACTACCGGCGACTGATCCATAAGGATAATTTTAGGCCAGGCTTCTATCAAAGTGATATTACGATCGTCAATTGGCCCCAGAATGACTATATGCTCGGCAATCTAATTGATGTTTCGGATAAGGAATTCGATGCCACGGTAAATAATGCAAGAGAGCTAAATCGCAGTTTCTTCTACTGGCTACAAACTCAAGTACCCCGAGCTGACGGAGGGCAAGGCTGGAAAGGTTTACGTCTTCGGGGGGATGTCCTAGGTACCCACGATGGTATGGCTAAGTATCCTTACATTCGTGAAGCACGCCGCATTAAGGCTGAATTCACTGTTTTAGAGGAGCATGTAGGAGCACAAAATAGAATTCTTGTCGCAGGAGAGAAGGAGGGCCAGAGGGCAGCAAGCTTTAAAGATGCTGTTGGCGTAGGCTATTATCATATCGATTTGCATCCCAGTAATGAGGGAGATAACTACATTGACTTTGCTTCCTTACCATTTCAAATACCCTTAGGAGCCCTTATCCCGCAGCGAATGAACAATCTCTTCCCTGCAAATAAAAATATCGGGACAACGCACATCACTAACGGTTGTTACCGCCTACATCCTGTAGAGTGGAGCATAGGGGAAGCGGTTGGATTACTTTTAGTTTTTGCCGAGCGAAATCAAACGACTCCTCGCCAAATCCGTAATGACCAGCGAAAACTCGTCGATTTTCAATCTTTTATCCAGAAGCAAGGAATCGAGATAGTCTGGAACGGTATATGATCTTTCTTTGGAGAATCACCTATATGATAAACTGGGGAAAAGATAATTTCGCTCCCAATTTTTAATAACGGCTCTGAAGAATTAAAGACAGTGATGGATCAGTGGTTGTACCTACCTAAACGCCTGATCATCATGAACAGATTGGCAACTTTTTTGGATAAAAGGATATTTGATGTTATCTTTAAAGCAGAAGAGATAGGTAAATTATCAGATGAGGAACTAATGTCATACGAAGCAAGTTTAAAATATAAGCGCGATACCGAGAGCGTTTTCAATTCGGTTCGAAAGTCTGGTCTTGCGGAGGGCTTGGCAGAAGGTCTTGCGGAGGGCTTGGCAGAAGGTCGTGCGGAAGGCTTGGCAGAAGGAAAGCGCAAAGCAACAATTGCCATTGCGTTAAAATTGAAGAAAATGGGGCATCCTATAGCCGACATCGCTAAGAGCACAGATCTTTCTGCAGAAGAGCTTGAAACGCTCTAAGTAGAAGCCTATATAGTGAACCACACATTTTCAGAATGCAGAAATCGCTAGCATAAACGTAATATTATCTCCACGATGCACTGGTTGCCCTTGCAATCTGACCGTTTATAGATTAAGCGATTCCATCACTGGGTGCTACCAATTAATTCTAACAGATCATTATAAACATACCTTGGTTGTTTTGCACTTTTTTCTACAAGATCCCCCTGTTTGTCGATGATAGCGTAATGAGGAATGCCCATAATGTTAAATAGTTTATTTGCTTCTTCGACCATCTCGTCGGTCAATAGGTAGTGTTCGCCATCAATTGTTATTTCCTGTTGTGCGGTTAACCAATTAACCTTAGAATCTTTATACCCTAAATACAAAAACACGATATCTTTATCTTTAAGCCTATTCTTAAGTTGAGCTGCATTCGGCATTTCCAATCTGCATGGGCCGCACCAACTTGCCCAAAAATCTATATAAATTACTTTGCCTTTATATTTATTGAAGATATCCGCTAAAGATAGACTTTGATCTATCACTACCTTTTCCAAAATATGTCCGGATGCTATGTATTCCGCTCTCTGATCAGCTTCCATCTTGATTAAATACCGCTCATTGACGTTTTTATTAAATAACGAAAGGGCTTTTTGATAGGTGCTATCATCTGATTTATGAAGGTTATACATCAATTTCGTAAATTTAACCTCTTCCGTTTTCCCACTTAACAATTGAGATCGGTCCATAAATTCTATCAACTTCGCTATATTTAAGGGGAATTTACCGCCATTATATTTGTAATGAATATAATGCTCCACTAAATTATTATAGGCAACAATATTCATAGCGGCGTAATCATCGTTAAAACCTTCTGAAAATAACATCTCGTTAACTTCAGGATCATCCCTGACGCCATCACTTACGTATTCAACCAACGTCCGTTCATACGGAAAATACTTGTAAAGCGTAATCAGCCATTTATAATATTCGGGATCAAAATCATTGTTTCTTTTATACGTTTCTAATAGCCCTTTTATTTTTTCAACTCCTTCTTTCTTGGCTTGTAAATAGTCCTTAATACCAAGTTTCCTTAGATCGCGGTAATATTCCCTAGATAATTTACTGTAATATTCTTTCCGAATGAAGATGTCATAATTTACGTATTCGCTGTTCGGGCCACTCGCGGACATAACCAATTCTCCTCCCTTGAAGTCCAAATTTATGATAATATCTTTTTGGGGAGACAAATGAATAATGGATGTTTGGCTACCCAACTCCACGATCCATTCACTTATCCGTCTAACCGGCAGCACAATACTAAAGCTTCCGTCTGATCCAATTGTTGTTTCATGGCGTTTTAAAAGCATCTCCCTTGTGATGGCATCAAAACCATTATGATAAAATGTCAAAACAGAATCCTTACTGTTCTTCACGACGCCTTTTATAACCACCTGTTCAGCAACAGCCTGCAAACAGAAACAAAAAAATAGGGTAATAGAAAATAAAACACTTTTCATAATTCACATCGGCTAATAATTGACACTTATGAATACCAAATTAGGAAATACTTTAAACTTACTTAGTTATAAATGAAATAGTTAACAATATTTAACTGTTATCAGAAACGTTATCACCATGCAAACATCTGCTACTATTAACTTATAAGGACATGTACAACCTAGTCTAGGCATAATTTGAGGTCCGTGAATGTCCTTAGCATTTACTTTAATGCCGACATTTTAGCTCCTTTACTTGGTGTTATTATTAATACGTTTAGTTGTTAAAAATCAAAAGTCGTATGAGTCGAAGTTTCCTGAAACAATCCCCGATGTTTCTTCTACGGGTGAACCATAAAAAGTTGCTTTAAAAAATTTCATCCTATCACTATTTGCGATAAATAGTTGTGCGACAATTAGTGGTGTTGGCCATTTTTTAATACCATTCACCAAAAAAACGGTGAGCGCCTGGTTGATCCAATCAAAGGAGGATTGGTAGAAGATACCGGCAAAACCAAGGCCGGTGTTAACCGCAAACCAAATATGCCGTTCGCACTCTTACGAGCCATCATGAAAGATTCACTTTTCTAAAGACGACTTATCCATTACAATGATCAACGGAGTGGATCATCAACTAAGACGCGGAGCAGCAACACTAACTAACGTTTTCAATCCAGAAATTGGAAACAATGAAGAAAAGATAACGTAGCGAGACTATGAAGAAACGTCAGTGTCCAGATCCTTTAAAATAGCAACGATTAATTCGTCTTCGAGGGAAATTCTTCGAAGAATAGTTTGAATCTTCAATGAATCCTTCAATTGAACCGCCTTTTCATATTCTTCAAACAGCCCTGCAGCTATTAATTTTTCGTTGATGTTTGATTTTAGATCATCGTTGTTCATGATCAAATATAGTAATTCGTTTAATCATTCTATAACAAACAATTATATTACCTCTTAAATCCGATTGCTACCTTAAATCAGTTGCGGTTCCTTCGGGCGCGGCTAATCTTTCCATCGAGGGGTACTATTGGAGATTTTTAAAGTAAGGGAAACTTGTAACCAAAGAATTACGAAAAATATTTCCCGCTCAAGGATAACAGAGTATAACGATAAAAGCTTATTAAAACTGGCCATGATCGATTACCAACATAACTTCAATCATGCCCCAGCAAACTATACCATTCAAGGAAATGGGCCGAACGACAATTTTTATTCCTAAAGACCGGAAAATGGAGTATTAATTTTGTATATTTAAAGTACTGATAAGCACTGGGTTCCTCGATAAATGTCATTTGAACACCTTTAACGAGTCAGCCTACTAACCAAAAGAGTCTGAGAATAGCACCTTAAACATTAGCGCATCACTTTATTACGCTAGTACAATTATAAATTTTAAACAACTACTTACTATGGTAAATGACAAATTTGAAAATTCACGAAGAGACTTCATCAAGAAAGCTTCTTTGGGCGTAGGCGTCCTCGGGCTATCGGCAATGGGAGTTAATGCGAAGAGCTACAGCCGAATTATGGGCGCGAATGACCGCGTGCAGGTCGGCATCGTTGGCTTCTCCAATCGCTTTAGAGATACGCTGCTCCCTTCGTTTATGAATCATTCAAAAGAACTCAATTTTGAATTCGTTGGTGTCTCTGACATATGGAATCGCCGCCGTGATGAGGCGGAGGCTTATGTAAAAGAAAAAACGGGGAATACGATTAAAAAATACCGTAATAACGATGAATTACATGCTGCAAAAGGTATCGACGCCGTTATAATCAGTACTGCAGATTTTCAACACGCGCTAATGGCCGCAGAAGCCGTGCGTAATGGCAAAGATGTATATGTGGAAAAGCCGATGGCCGAAACGCTGGAAGATGCGAAGATATTGCTAAAGGCGGTTCAAGAGACAGGAAAGATACTACAGGTGGGATCTCAGCGTAGAAGTGCTCCTAATTACATCGCTGCTAACGAATATATTAGATCGGGTAAGTTTGGTGATATAAATATGGTGGAAAT
>NZ_JABMCQ010000055.1 GCF_013179575.1 Sphingobacterium shayense
CTTTCTCAAAAAGAAGAGATTCTCTCTCCCGCTTATGCAACCCAGGAGAAAATATACAAAGATATCTTGAACGAGCTTAAACAAGCGGCCGACACACTAATAAAATATCAAAGTGAAAAAACATTTGGCACTGCCGATATTATCTACAAGGGCGATAACGGTAAATGGGCAAAATTTGCTAACTCTCTACGCCTACGATTGGCCACACGCATCAAAACAAAAGATGGGGCGCTAGCAAACGAGCATATCGAAGACGCTCTCACCAAAGGTGTATTTACATCTAACCAGGACAATGCAGTTTTCACTTATTCAGAGACCTCCCCTGGGGAAGCTCCGTTATTTCGCGCTACGGTAACTGCCAACCGTAAGGACTTTACGGTATCACATGTTATCGTCGAAGCCCTGCAAGGCAAGCGCGGGCCTTTTAAAATCGAAGATCCTCGACTAGCGAAGTATGCAAATAAAAATGCCGCAGGAAACTATGTGGGTCACCCATATGGCTTGCCTCTAAGCGCATCGAGCGTACTACCGATAACGACCGTATCATTGCCAGGTGATATCATAAATGCGGCGAATTACGGTGAAGTTCTTCAAGAATACGCCGAAGTAGAGTTCTTAATAGCAGAACATAAATCGTGGAATCAGGAAGCCTACAAAAAAGGAGTCCGAGCTTCTTTAGAGAAATGGGGTGTGAGTGGTACAGCTGCAAACCGCTACATTGACGCACTTCCTGCCGCAAATAAAGAAACCGTGTTGACGCAAAAATATCTCGCTTTATACAATCAAGGAGTTGAAGGATGGTCAGAAATACGCAGAACCGGATACCCGCTGTTCCTGGTGAAAAAGAACGATATCATTTGGGAAGGTACCGTAAATGGTGCGCCGCGGACCTACCGTTTCGTCCCTGAACAAGGAGACGGAATTCCTAGTCGGTTCATTTATCCTTTAAAAGAGCAAAGTACCAACAAAGCGAACTATCAACAAGCACTTGCTTCTCAAGGCGACGATGTGCTGCAAACGAAGGTCTGGTGGAACAAAGAGTAACATTGCTTTCTTCAGAAATGTTTTAATTTAATAACCTTTTTCTCGGAAAGGCAAACAACCTGAAGATGTTAACGTGGGATTAACATCTTCAGGTTGTTTTACGTTGTTCGTCAATTTTCCTACCTTTGCAAGCTCAAAATTTAACACAATGTTTTTTATTTACCGCACATACGAATACCTGCTTAACGCTAAAGAAGTAAAAACAACATTAAAAAACGAAAGCGACGCGAAGACCTATACTTTAAATATCGTTACCATAGCTCGTGATTTCTTATTCATGCCATTTGGGGGCGGTCTGGTGAAAATATCGAGACTATATGATGGGGAAGGAAATTTGATTAAAAGCTCTCGCTATTCGAAAGAGCTTAAAGCTCAGATAAAAGAAATTAAGAAGGAAAGCCCAATTCCTTATTTCCGGCTTTGGAAAGGATTCTTATTCGTTTTAATTGCGCTCGTTATCACTAGCGCAATTATGGGAATAAAGAACAAAATTGATGCAAACGACCGTGCGGAAACAGTGGCGCTAATGATCGTGGAGTTGACTAATATTCATCCCGGCCAAATATTTGCCGCTTCTTTTTTCACAGATATTGAAGGAAACAACATAAACGGACTTCCTGAGGGATGGGTAAGGGTCGTGAAATTAGACAATGATGTGCTGTTTCTTCAGCGGTCAAAACAAACTGTTACTACCGCCGGCTTATTTGACTTGGAACACCTAATTCCTATATTACCTAACACTGAAGAAGATTGGGAGCCAGTAGCGGAACGATTTGATTATCGCTTAATCAAACAGCAATTAGAGGAATCTCCTAAAAAGAGTCGCATTGACGCCTCGTACATTGAAGAAGATCACGAAAAATATAAAGGTGTGGTAATCGCTATCAAAGGAGTGAAAACCACTTACCAGCAATAATCATGATATACCGAGGTTGGGGCGTTCTGGCCCTTCTTATTCCCATTTGTACTATTCTTTTTGGTACCTATTTTTTTGGCACAAATGGGAACACAAGCTTAGAGATATTCCTTTATAGCCTCCTTGCGGCCTCTCCCCTAGTGTTTGTCACAGACTTCTTCTTAAATAGAAAAAACCGACACGATCTATGGCTGATCCCCCTACAATACTGGGGGATTATATGGGCTGTGATAGCGATCACCGTGCTGGTCTATCGACGGTTAGTTTCATAATTTATCCCTTGTCAAACCAAAATATTAGTTTAAATTAACCTTGTTCTTAGATATACTCAATTAATACACTAAAGATCAATTACTTTCCGTACCTTTAGTTAATATGTCTGCAATATACTTAACCCCGTTAGCAGACCATCTATGAAACTTCATCTCGTTAAAGGGATAGAAGCTTGTTCTAAATTAAACGTATTGGTTTTTCCTTCAGAAAAGGAAAACGCCTTACCAAAACCGGCGGAATACCATATCGCCAATATTTCTCTGACATTTATCGAACATATCGGTCAGATCTAATTCTCACTAACAAAATTTCACATCATGAGTAAGAACGAAAAATCAAATAAGAATATAAAAAAAGAGAAAAGCACAACTCCAAAGACTCATTCTTCTTATCAACAGGAAAAAGATTCTGTTTCAAAAGATAGTTTCGACCACCAAATAAATAAGAAAAAGAAATAGCCCTCAAATTGGCTATTAAACACACGAGCCGGTATTATTAGCTTCCTACATTCGCGTCCAAAAGTTCATGTAGGAAGTTACTCTTTAGTGGCAGGGTCCTTTTACTCATTCCACCCCCTCATCTTATTTAATACCTTAAAAATCAAACTATTACACGTAAAACTATTTAACAGCGAGAACGACATTACGTGCGCAGAAAGATCAATTTTTACTTTACCCCCATAAACCAACTATCACGTTGGCTTTTTATTGCATAAATTTGTAGCAAGAAGAGAACAATAGATGCAAAACAAAAAAGTAACTTTCGCAGACTGGGGTCTACTCGACTATCAACAGGCATGGGACAAACAAGAGGAAGTATTCGCAAAAACACTTGCCGTAAAACATGATAACCGAGTTAACGGTACAGAACTACCGACACCCAACCATCTCATTTTTACAGAACACCCCCATGTATATACACTGGGAAAAAGCGGGCACAAAGAGTACCTTCTGTTGGACGAGGATGGCCTACGCGAGAAAGAGGCTACCTTTTACAAAATAAATCGAGGAGGAGATATTACCTACCACGGGCCAGGTCAAATCGTGGGGTATCCTATATTAGACTTGGATAATTTTTTTACAGACATCCACCTATACCTTCGAACTTTGGAAGAAGCAATCATCCGCACCTGTGCCGATTTTGGAGTCACTACAGGGCGCTATGATGGCTTTACAGGCGTTTGGATCGATGCCGATAACGATAAAGCGCGGAAAATTTGTGCGATGGGCGTACGAGCGTCACGGTGGGTGACGATGCACGGATTCGCATTCAATGTCAACTCAGATTTGAGCTATTTTGGAAACATTATTCCCTGTGGAATAGAAGATAAGGATGTGACATCACTACAACGTGAGGTCGGGGAAAAACTAGATATCAACCAAGTCAAACAAGTTCTTAAAAAACATATCGCCGAGCTGTTCCTTATGGAAATTGTTTAGCTATCGCAGTGGCTACCATTTTAATTTTTACAAAAAACATCAAACCGCAGAAGGTTTATATCCTTACCACGGTCTGATGCCTTTAAAACAATCGATATCAGGAATAATCTAATTATATCCTGGATTCTGGGTTAGATTTCTATTTTTAACAATCTCATCATATGGAACTGGGAACAAGTTGTGATGAGCCTGTACATTTGTCACTCCATCCGCGTTGTCATCTGCAATTCTTCCTATCGCGTCAACGAGTGTACCCCACCGGCTCAGATCCCACTTTCTCTGAAACTCACCAACAAATTCTCTTGCGCGCTCTTCCATTATCTCATTTCGAAGTTGTGATTGGCTTAGATTGTCGCTCGATGTAATAAGATCGGCTTTCGCCCGCTCTTTAATCATGTTTAGATGAGCAATAGCCTCGCTCGTGTTCCCCAATTCATTAGCCGCTTCCGCCAAAATCATGATAACATCAGCATAGCGTAAAAAATAAAAATTCTTTTCACTGGCTGTTCTATTCGCTGTAAGGTCCCAAAACTTCGGCCCAAACCAAGGTCTATCGCCTTTTGATCCTCGATTAAATAACTGGCCATTGTATCCCCACGACAGTGACACTTCACGGCGCTCATCCTCTGGTTGATAAAGGGACATAAAGTAAGTTGTTGGATAATACTGCGGATAGGATTGTAAGATAGTTGACCCAAAATTAACCCCAGCGTATGTTCCTCCTTTTGCATCGCCTGTTGGAAAAAACCAAGTATAGAACGAGTTTACAATAAAGTTCTGGTTTGTTTCAGCATTCCTCATGTACTGTATCTCGAAAATCGACTCTTTATTGTTCTTACTTTTATTATATGGATCAAATAAGGTCGCATAGCTAGGAAGCAGTATGTATTCGCCATCTTTAACTTGACTAGCATTCTCATAGGCCTGTTGCCAATTTTTATCGAATAAATAAATTTTTGCCAATAAGGTCAATGCTGCACCTTTAGTCACTCTTCCTGTATTTTTGCTGTCGTAATTCTTCGGCAAACTAGAAGCTGCTTCTTGCAGGTCAAGAATCATCTGCGCGCGTACCTCAGCAATGGGACTACGGGGTAACTGCGAAACTTCTTCGATTTTTAGTTCGTCCGTCCATAATGGGACATCCCCAAAAATATTGGTAAGAATATAATAATACATGGCCCTAAGGAACTTGTTCTCACCCAATAATTGTTGCTTTACCGCATCATCAATTTCAGATTGGGAGATTCTGTTAATAACAAAATTTGCGTCTTTGATTGCCGCATAACATACGCGCCACACCGCATGGCTGTTTGCTTCCGTAGCAGAGGAAAAGTTGTAATCTTGGATAGCCTCAACCGAAGCGCTTCCACCTTGGTTCATGAACAGATCTGTACCTGCCATGGTAACACTCCAAAAACCAGTTTGGTTAAATATACCCGGCAAATGGCTATAAACACCGTTTGTCGCCTGTCGACATTGATCCGCTGTATTAAAGAATGCATCCGGCGCTATGATGCTCTGCGGATCCTCATTGAGCGTTTTCTCACAACTTAAAAAGAAACAAGCTAGAGTAAGAATAGGTATAAAGAAAAATTTTCTATTTGACATAACAATCGTATTAAAAATTAAAGTTTGCTCCGATGGATATTGTGCGACTATTTGGATAAGCACCATTATCTTTAGAGCGAATAGTAGAACTCGTTCCGGCGGAATTCACTTCCGGATCATACCCATTGTAACTGGTCAACAAAAACAGATTGGTACCAGAAACAAAAACATTCAGTTTATTATCGGATTGACGGAACAAAGCGGAACTAAGATCATAATTCAAAGTCAGTGACTTCAAACGCAGAAATGACGAATTTTGTAGGAAATAAGTACTTGGAATATTGTCTCTGGAATTTACAGCAGGAATATCTGAAGTTGAATTCTCCTCTGTCCACCGATCTTTCATATAGGTCATCTGGTTCGTCAGATATAAACCAACGCCCGTAAAATATTCCATTGAGTTCCACATCGTACTCCCGTGTTGAAATTGAAGGAACATGTCCAACGATAGATTTTTATACCGGAAATTATTTCCCCAACCGCCGAAAATCGGTGGATTTGGTGTTCCTAAATAATGATAATCATCAATATTTAGTTCCCCATCACGCTTGTGGTCATAATATTTCTGTTTACCAGGCTCGTAAAAATTAGAGATCGAGACGTACGTCCTATCCTCGATTGGCTTGGCTAGCTCGGCGTCTATCTCCGCTTGATTATGCCATACGCCGGCATAGTCTAATCCGAAATTAGATCCCACAGGAACACCGACCTGAAGGTAATTCGTTGTCGCACCATAACCCGTATTATCTAAAGCGACCATAACTAATGGACCTAAATCCGTAACTTCCTGATTATTCGTACTGAAATTCAACGATGTCGACCAACCAAAGTTCTTATTGTCGATTACCGTACCCCTAATTCCGAGTTCAAAACCGGAAGAAACGGTCTTACCTACATTAATCAATCGGCTGCCATAACCTGTTTGCGTCGGGGTCTGCACCGTCAACAATAGGTTTTTAGTATGCATTTTATAATAGTTGGTTGTAACGTCAACCCTTCCATTGAATAACTGAAAATCTACGCCCGCGTTGAGTTGTGTCGACGTTTCCCAAGTGAGATCATCATTGGTTATATTGCCTTGTTTATACCCTAACGTTGGTATGCCTCCAAATACATAACCATTGACATCGGCGCTCAGCGTTGGTAGCGACTGATAGTTGCTAATCCCTTGATTTCCAGACAACCCATAACTAACGCGTAGTGATAAATCATTTAGAATAGACTCTGAGATAGACATATTCTTAAAGAAGTCCTCCTCCGTTAACCGCCATTTAATGGCTGAGGAAGGAAAATAACCCCATTTTTTATTCGCCGCAAAATTGGACGCTCCATCGTATCTATTGGTGACAGTGAGGTAATATTTGTTTGCATAATTGTATTGCACACGCCCTATAAATGATAACTGCCGGTTCAAACTGTTAGCGGACGCGATATTACGCTGGTCTTGCGGTATACTGCTGAAGCTGTTCCACCGCACGATGTCGTTTGTAAGTCCTCCGCCACCGACGTCAACCGAATTGCTTTCAGTCGTTTGGTAGGTAAATCCACCCAATAGATTCACATTGTGCAAACCAAAGCTTTTATCATAGGTTAACGTATTCTCATTCAAAAGGTAATCTTTAAATCCTATATCTGTGCTGGCAACACCAAACTCTGCACCACTTGCGACATAGGATGGCATATAAGACGGTACATAGTCGTGGTAGATACTATTGGCGATATTCACCCCTAACGATGTTTTAAAGGTCAAGCCATCTAAAATGTCGTATTGCGCATATACACTTCCCAACAGGTCGTTATAAGTAGTATGAGCAGTAATCATCTCCGCTGATGCGAGAGAGGTGTTTACAACACCCCCACCGAAATAGGCAATTGGGTTATAACTTGAAGGAGTCCCATCTGGTTCTCTAGCGGGCATCGTAGGGGGTAGCGTCAACATCGAACTCTTCCAACCAGCAGTCGTTCCAAGGTTCACACTTGAACTCGGCTCCCTTTTATAGCGAGCGATATTCATATTAAGCCCCATCTTAAACCGTTCGCCGACCTTCTTTGTTAGATTAAGGTTCGCTTGATAACGTTTATACGAAGAATTTAATACCACCCCTTTTTGGTCGACAATATTTCCCGATACCCGATAGGTGAAACTCTCACTGCCACCGGCCATCGCAAGGTTAAAATCCGAGTAGGATCCAGTTTGAAAAATTTCCTCTTGCCAGTTTGTCCCTATAGGGCCTGTAATGGCTAAAATCGAATCGACGTTCGGATAAAGCGGCGCCTGTCCCTCATCGATATAGGCTTCATTAACAAAAGAGACGAAATCTTTCGCTCCCATCATATCAACTAGCTTAGGCACGTTTGATATCCCGTGAGTAGCCGAAAACGAAAACTTATCTTTCCCCGCTTTACCTTGTTTTGTTGTAATGATAATCACCCCGTTGGATGCTCTAGAGCCATAGATTGCTGCTGAAGAGGCATCCTTTAGAACATCAATGCTTTGTATGTCTGCTGGATTAATAGTATTTAAATCCCCCGCGCCAACGATACCGTCGATAACATACAAAGGCTCATTTGAAGCACTAACTGAACGACTCCCACGGATCCGAATAGTGGTACCTGCCCCCGGTGCTCCTGTAGTGGAGGTTACCTGTACACCCGGTGCTCGGCCCTGAAGCATCTGATCCACGCGCTGAACAGGAATATTCTTCAAATCATCCCCACTCACTGACGACACGGCGCCCGTTAAATCACGCTTTTTAACCTGCCCGTATCCTACCACGACAACTTCGGCTAAATCTTCAGAAGAAGGAGTTAATCGAACTAGTAGGGAGTTTACACCAGTAGCATTGACCGCAACGCGCTGGGAATCCGATCGCACAAAACCAATCATAGAAACCACTACTCTATAAGTGGCACCACGCTGCAGTTTATCAAAAGAAAATGATCCTTTTTCATCCGTTGATTTTTTTAATACAAGCGTGTTCGCATCCGTGTAAAGTTCGACGGTCGCGCCTTGAACTTCACCACCCAGTTCGCTAATAACCATTCCATTTAACTGCCCATTGTTTTGTGCCCATGCGGGGAAGCATAGCAAGAGCGGTAAGGCAAGCAGTGCGATTATCCGCATTTGCTTATAGATCGTTTTTCTGTCCATTTCAATTTTAAAATTCAATTTTAATCACTTGTTAACTATTGTTTTAATACTGTTACTGTTCTTCTTTATTTTTTTGGTAAAATCTTACAGATCGATCAGGCTGGATTTCATAATCTAAACCATTAATTAGGGCAATCACATTAAGGATCGTTTCCAGGTCGTCTTCCGCAGAAAAATCACCCGTAAAATATAAACCTTGAATGTTAAGACCTTCCAGATGAAATTTCACTTTCTTGATGACGGATATATTTTTAAGCACCTCCATCAGCGACTCATCCTGAAAATGTAAGTTCCGTTTCGATTCTTTTGGCCGCTCAAGGGTGGACCTTGTCTCCACCGGTGCACGCTCATTACGCTTAGAGGCCTTCTGTAAAGTCATGCGATCGGTTTGAATCTGAAGTTTCTCTCCGGGAAGCAGATGTTGTTCGGCAATTGGATATAGCGCCACCGGCAAGGAATGTACAACCACTCTACCAGTAAGTAGCGTCACATTCACCGTATGTGTTGATCGCGCATCAATAATAAAAGAAGTTCCAAGCGCAGTCGTCGTATAGCCTTTTGCCTCAACGACAAATGGACGAAGTGTATCTCTAGCTACAGTAAACTTTGCTTCACCCTTTAGAATTAGATAGCGATTACGCTGGCCGTAATCATCTTTATAATCGATACTACTCCCAGGGTAAAGGATAATTTTTGATCCATCTTTAAAAGCGATCATTTTTTTTCCGTCACCATCGTTACTAATCCGTTTCAGTTGGTAAGAATGTACCTCTTTCCTACTCGATGCAAAATTATCGGCGGGAGGTCTGGCAGGCCAAATCAGATAGGCCAATCCAAAAATAAAGAGTACCGAGGCCGCGGCAGCCCAGCGCTGCCAGATCCGCCGCACAGGTCGTTGAACAACTTTCTCTTGTGCCACCCTGTCTAGAATATTTTCTAAATAAATCTGGTAATCCCCCTCACGATGCAGCAGCTTATCGTCTTGAAGTTCACCAAATTCATCTTCCATCGTGGCGCGCAACTCGACCTCCTTATTCGTTAGTTCTGACAGCAGTTTCTTACGTCCCTCTGCCGACAATTTCCCTTGCCAAAATAGCCGAATTAGCGTTTTTATCCTTTCGTTCATCATGAATAAATACACCAAGAATCACCAAAGGGCCCTATTTTTTACATTAACAAATTGTAAATAAATCATCACCTATAACTGCGCGTTAATTGATGATTTGTTAACACGGTTTTAAAGGGTCTCCCCATATTAATTCAATAATTTTGTTGCGTTTTATCCAACCAAAATATCAGGTATTCTGAAATACATATGGTGACTTTTGAAAAAGAAATAGCAGATATTACGGGCTTGAAAAATGGAGATGTCCGTGCTTTTACCAGCCTATACCAACAATACCACAGGTTAATCCACGCGAACATTCTAAAACTAGTAAAGGATCCTGAGGCGTCCTCGGAAATACTCCAAGACGTGTTTTTTTCATTGTGGCAAAACAGGAATAAAATCAGTGTGGAAAGACCTCTAGGAGGCTGGCTTTTTATGGTTAGTTACAACATGTCTTTAAATTATATTCGCAAGGAACTCAAAAATTCTTTAGTTTTCGTTGACGAGTACCCTGCAGATTTGATAGGCATATCCATAGAAGATCAGGACGAGGACACCTTTGAATTGCAGATGCAGTTACTGCAAGACGCTGTTTCCGAGCTACCTAAGCGAAAACGTGAAGTTTTTCACATGTGCCGCTATGAAGGTAAGACAAAAAAAGACGTCGCTGATAGTTTGGGCCTGAGCTTACGCACAGTGGATAACTATCTGAAAGAGGCCAATAGACGGGTCAAGGAACATGTATGGGAAAAACACCCTGAGCAGGCAGGTAAAATTTGCTTGATCCTACTGGTTTCAACTTTGGTCTAAAAACAAGCAGCCTGTGATCGATCGTTTCAAAAAAAGCCCCACTCCCCATCTAGTTCTTCTCAGCACTTACTTAGCCACTGGCTGATGCATCATATATGTTTCTATCTTAGAAGCCATCTCTTCATCCGTTGCTCGTTTTATTAAGTATGCATGTCGCCCCGCTTCATCTTCAATCCAACTATTGGCCCCAGTTTTCTCATTTATTTGCATGGTTCCTCGCTTAATATCATAAAACGGCCGATAGCCTTTAATCGCAACGAGCACGGCAGTCTGATCCCAGCTACTACGCCCATGTGGATTGTCTTGAGCAAGACTTAGACTATAGGCGTCTTTAATAGGGCTCTTGTGAACGGGCATCTCAGCAGTCGCTTTCCCCGTGAGAACCGTATTACCAATCTCAAAGCCGCTAAAAACTATCTCTGTGGGCCATGAATCCACAACATATGCGGCAGCGACGGCATCCTTTTTCACATTAAATTCACCCTCTTTGCTAGCCGGAAATTCTCCCGCCATGCTGACAAGCAACCGAACTTTCCTCTTAACCAACTCTAGTCCGTCAAGATCACTGTATTCATCCGCTTTAGATTGCAAAAGGTTCTTCAAATTTGTCAAAAATCCTACCGTACATATTGTAATGCTATTATCTGGCGCAACGCTAAGAATTTTTCTATATACCGCAACAGCATCCGGCGCTTCCGAAGTTTTTGCTGTTGGATGTGCATAATTTCCCGCAAGAAACTTCGGCCATTTCGATCCTTCATGCCAAGTGGTGAGAGAGACACCTTTTCCCTTAGTTACTCCCACAGGGATATCTGGCCGTTTAAAATAACCGTTTATGACCTCAATACATGGAATCACATTTTCATCCATATTGGATGAGATAGTCGCCAAGATGTTTACCTCTCCGCTGTCTGCCAAAGCATGCATCAAAGCCATTGCACCCACGTCGTCATAGTCCGGTCCGATATCGGTGTCAAGAATAAGATCCACCTGAGAAGACTCAAGTTTCGCTGTAGGGACGTCGCAACTAACAAGCAACAGCGATAGCAAAACCAAAAGATTTTTTTCCATAGGATGTCGTTTTAAGTTTGGTTAAGAAATATCAACAAGTTAAGAAAAAAAACCAATTACTAACAATCAACCTTCAGCACATTACCGAGAAGAAATGACTAACCGATTATATTACTCTAGTATTTGGTTAACCGTATATAAACGCAACTACTGGAGAAAAAATCGCATTCAATATCATAATATCATTATTCTTGAGTCTCAGATTTTTCCAATAGTCCGGAGACCAAGGCCTTCCATTGCGGGTATGAGAATCCCATCTTGGCTCCGATTCCGACCAGCCCGTTACGAGCATTATCAATGAATCGTTCGTTTTCGAGGTTGACTTCTTCATTCCGCCCATAATAGAAAACATGAACCGATAGGCCTTCCTTTTTTACTACGAAGCTAGAGCTTGCAAACGCTCGAAAAAAATGGGACGCTTCGAGATTCTCGGTACTCATCGGCGCAGCACATGGTTGAACAGTCAGCTGTACAAACCCGTCCATCGGTCTGTCTTCAAGCCCTGTAACACGCACCCAATCATAGCCTTCACCACTCACGGTACCTGGCCCAGGGATATCTATTTTTATAAAATCGCCCTCTCGAGGATTTTGTTCGATAGGTTCGCCGAACGAATTTACATGTACGAACTGTGCGGACAGAGCGCCTGCAACGTCATGCCAACGGTTTATGTCAAACAGCATTGTCCTAATACGCAGAAACGCGCGTTCCGCTACTTCCGGCGATCCATAGCCTCTGGCTTCCTGAATATCGAGCTGCTTGCCTCGATATTGCTCTGGTATGTTTCCCTCTTCCATCTTAAATTAATTGTTTACTATCAGAATGGTCAAGCATACCAAATAGTTTTAAGCCAAAATAATCGATCAATAGTAGGTTTTCTTTTAATACTACTAAAAAAGAAAACTATTACCATTCTTCATTGTTCGAAAACTACGCACAATCATACTTCTATAAAAATCAATATCATGGGAAAGAGAGTAGTATCAAAAAAAGAAAAAGATCTAGCAGCGAATAGCCTCCAAAGTGTAGATCAGGCTATGACCACCAACCAAGGGATTAAAATAAATGACGACGCAAATACACTGCGCGCCGGCGAACGTGGACCATCGCTCCTTGAAGACTTTATATTAAGAGAAAAGATAACCCACTTCGATCATGAGCGGATTCCAGAGCGCATAGTTCATGCGCGAGGAAGCGCTGCCCATGGCTACTTCGAACTTTACGAAGACCTCAGCGAATTCACGAAGGCGGAAATCCTCACCGATACCAGCAAAACAACTCCCGTATTCGTTCGCTTTTCTACAGTGGCGGGAAGTAGGGGTTCTGGTGATCTAGCGCGTGACATTCGAGGATTCGCCGTGAAATTTTACACCGATCAAGGAGTGTTTGATCTAGTGGGTAACAACACACCTGTATTCTTTATCCAGGACGCCATGAAGTTCCCAGATATCATCCACGCCGTCAAACCTGAACCAAACAACGAAATTCCCCAAGCGGCGTCGGCCCATGATACCTTCTATGATTTTATATCCCTGGCTACCGAAAGTTTGCACAACCATATGTGGGCGATGAGCGATAGAGCGATACCGCGTAGCTTCCGCATGATGGAAGGTTTTGGAATACATACCTTCCGCTTAATTAATGCAAAGGGGAAATCACATTTCGCCCGTTTCCATTGGAAACCCCTACTCGGGGTACATTCAGTAACATGGGACGAAGCCGTGAAGATTAATGGTGCTGATCCTGACTTTCACCGGCGAGATCTATGGGAAGCCATTGAGAATAAGCAATATCCATCATGGGAACTAGGGTTACAGATTATTGCTGAAGAAGATGAACATAAATTTGAGTTCGATCTACTTGATGCAACCAAATTTATCCCCGAAGAACTTGTACCAGTCAGACGTGTGGGAAAGATGACACTTGACAGGAATCCGGAAAACTTCTTTGCTGAAACAGAACAAGTTGCTTTTCACCCTGGGCATATTGTTCCAGGCATTGACTTTACGAACGATCCCCTGCTACAGGGAAGGCTTTTTTCCTATACAGACACGCAGCTTTCTCGCTTAGGAACTCCTAATTTCCATGAGATTCCCATTAACCGCCCTGTTAACCCAGTCTACAATAATCAGCGAGACGCACAGATGCGCATGACGATAGATTCAGGGCGATCTAGCTATTTCCCAAATACTCTGGGCGGCGGCTGTCCTTATCTTTCGAAAATTGCAGCGGGCGGTTTCGAAAGCCATCAAGAACGAATCGACGGTTCAAAAATAAGAGGAAGGTCAGCAAGTTTCAGTGATCATTTCTCTCAGCCAGCACTGTTTTTTCGCAGCTTACAACCGTGGGAACAACGCCATATGATAAACGCATATACCTTTGAGCTAGGCAAATGTACAACCGAGGCCATAAAGACCCGCATGCTTTGGCTGATGAATGAAATGAGCCCTGAACTTGCCGCGGCGGTAGCGACAGGCCTTGGCCTTAAGATCCCTGAAACAATAAAAATGCCGATAAATAGAAATATAGGAGCGGACGCGTCACCAGAAACACAGCAACCCGGCGCTGCAAAAAATTATCTCGATAAATCCCCCGCATTGAGTCAAAGCTATCTAAAAAGCGAAACGATTGCGACCAGACAAATAGCAGTGCTCGTCGCCGACGGTTTCAATGAGCAAAATATGGCCGATAAAAAGAAAGTATGGGAGGGCATGAATGCTTTTGTAAAACTTATTGCTCCTCACGGCGGGGTAGTACTTTCGGATGCTGGAAATGAGCATCCTGTCGATGCTTCCATTGACACTACAGAAAGCGTGCTGTTCGATGCACTATATATTCCTGGCGGAGAACAAAGCATTGCAACCTTAAAAACTCATGGGAAGGTCGTCAAATTTATAAACGAAATGGTAAAGCACTGCAAAACGCTGGCCTTTGACGATGATGCGCGCACTCTTCACGACTTATCCGCCGCCAAGGAATTTCCAGCTGACCAGGCAATACTTATTGATGCCAAGCCTGTCGATATTGCACTAGCGATTGCTGAGCACCGAAATTGGAAAAGAGAACCAATGACGACGCAGATTGCAGTCTAAATTGGAGAATAGTTTTACGAAATCTGGTCTCAGTTTGCACAATCGGTCCCTGCTGTCACGCCGCTTATTGGTTTTTGACACAGAGACCGCTTTTACAGACCCCGAGTAAATAATACTAATTACTCCCCCGTTTCTATATTAGGTGCATCCACTGGCTTAGATTCAGGAGAGCCTTTCTGACGAAGGAATATCGTCAAAATAACGATTGAAGCAACTGAGAGAAACTCGCTTTGCCAATTTTGAAACATTTCGAACCAAAAATTCGCCTGGGTGATAAACTCCCAGACCCCCACTGTAGACAGATCGTCGATAAGCCGGCTCGTGTTAAAATCATGGAAGCTCCCGTAAAAATGCATGCCTAAAGTAATAACAAACAACAATATAAATGCTATCGATAGGGAACGTTTATATACTGCTAAAATCCACCCGCCTCTCCGAACAGGCCATGGTGCCGATGGTTTTGCAACAGGCTCTCGGTCAACCGCCGATTCCCCTCCCAGACTTTTCGACTCCGATGAACCAATTTGCCTCAAACTTATCGTGAGAATAACGTACAAACCCATTTGCAAAAATTCGCTCTCAAAATTTTCAAACGTCGCCGAAGTGAACCACCCATTTGCTAAAGACAAAGGGGCTTCGGGTTTCGCAGACTTATGCTTTGTTACCAAAGTCTTATTTCAGTCTCCATCCGTGTAATCGCCAGTCCCTGACGATATTATTTTTAATCCTTCTTTGAGAATATTTTTTGCAGCGTTTAAATCACGGTCTAAAACGTGTCCATTCTGGCAGGTCCATTCTCGTACCGAAAGAGTTAAGCGTTGATTTATCCAACCACATACACTGCAAGTTTTGCTTGATGGGTAGAAACGATCTATTTTAACAATCTGTTTGTCATTCCAATCGGCTTTATATTCAATGAACCGAACAAATGTTCCCCAACTGGCATCAGCGATATGCTTGGCAAGTTTATGGTTTTTAACCATTCCCTCCACATTCAAATTTTCTAAAGCAATTATATCATACTCTGATACTAATTGGTGGGATAATTTGTGTAAATGATCATTTCGGGAGTGGCTAATCTTTTCGTGAATTCTTGCAATTTTTCGTCTTTGTCTTTCAAACGAATTACTACCTTTTGTCTTACGAGAAAGATGTTTTTGTGCTTTTGCTAATGCTTTTTCATATTTCTTTGTGTATTTGTGGTTTTTAAATTTAACGCCATCAGAAGTAATAGCAAAGTCTTTCAAACCTAAATCTATTCCACAGGCAGCACCCGTCTTTTCTTTGGGTTGATAGTGTTCTTCTGATAGTATGGATACAAAATATTTCCCTGTTGGCATTTTACTTACAGTACATTTTCCAATCTTACCCTTTACTTCACGGTGACTATTTACTTTAATAGCCTTTTTAAACTTTGGTGCGTAAAACAGCCCATCTTCAAGTTTTGCAAATTGCGGAATCGTGAAACTGTTCTTTTTCCTCTTCGACTTAAATCTTGGAAATTTAGCGTGACCACGATAGAAATTCACGTAGGCAGCTTCTAAAGATTTCAAAGCGGACTGTAAAGATTGGCTATTGACTTCTTTAAGCCAAATCGTTTTTTCGGTATTCTTTAATGCTATGAGTGTTGCTGCCTGCGTATGGTAATTATCAGACTTTTTATCTGCTTGATACTGGGCTTGTTTTTCATTTAAAAAATGGTTGTAAACATATCGGACACAACCAAAATGCTTATCCAGCAACTCTTGTTGCTCCTGTGTGGGTTGAAGTTCAAATCGATATGTCCGAAAAATTGTCTTCATTATACTATTAAATAACCCGCCCGGGTGAAATTAATTAAAAAATAATAGGTAATATATTGATTAAGATACTGGAATTCAGCAATCTTAATATCGCAAAACAATCCGTATCTCTATCAAAGGTAGCAAATAATTAGCTAAATACGTTAGTAATAATTGATTCTTTGAATATTGATTCTTTTCCACCTATCCATGCGAGCAGCAAATCAAAAAATGGCGGATTTCTAATTCGTTATGTTCCACGTCTGTCAATTACTTCTATTGTTCGTAAGTTAAAGCACGAGTCTACTTACCCTATCCGGCATTCAATTCATAAGCCATTCTTATCTAAACATTTTGGAAAGAACATACTTTCTGGTCAGATGGATACTTGGTTTGCGCTATTAATGAGGCATCTCCTGAGACCATTCGTGGGTACATACTCTGGTCAGGGGGTAGTCGCTGACATCCCACAGGCTAAAGACCTCTGGGTTTTACGCTCCGTTTTATAAATACGACCGAAAGGTTATTTCGGTACATCCAAGAGTAATTTAATTTGTCCTTGTTCATGATAGCCGCGTTTAACGTATGAAGAACGTACCTTGATTAAAAAGGTTTTACTGGAGAGCCGCACTTTGTACAAGAAAAAAAGAAAATACTCCGCCTCAGAAGCAACCAAGTTCTATTGCCATATTTACTCTTTATTTGCAATTCACAGCGTCCAGGGGCGCATCGACTTTCATCTTTACAAAACCATTTCGTTTGTGCCCTGTTCATTAGGAAACATTAAAAATCAAAAGTTATGGCAACAATCAAAAACACACAAAAAGAGATGCCGAATGCGCATCTTCATGAATTATTCGTGGATGAGATGAAGGACGTGCTAGGTGCCGAACGACAGCTATTAAAAGGACTTAAAAAGCTTTCATCTAGTGCACAGAGCGATACCCTAAAGAGCGCATTTCAGAAACATCATTCACAAACCGAGGAGCATATTGAGCGTTTGAAGAAAGCCTTGGAATCTGTTGGCGTTGCCGCTCGTGGAAAAAAATGTAAAGCTATGGAAGGGCTTCTTGGTGAGGCCGAAGAAATAATTGAAAGTTTTGAAGGCGATCCTGCAGCAGATGCGGCACTGATTGCTGCCGCTCAAAAAGTAGAGCACTACGAAATAGCTAGCTATGGCTGCCTTGTAACTTACGCGAAGTTGATGGGCCACGCAGAAGCGGAACAGCTGTTAGCGTCAACTCTGGCTGAAGAGAAAGAGACAGATACGCTACTGACAGAAATTGCGATGAGCGAATCGAATACCGCGGGTGCATAGATTTTACCTACGCTTCGGCAGGTTAATAATGCCTCGCTGAACTTTAAAACTTTTCCTAAACAAAAAATAGTAACGGACGTTAGTAAGTACAGCAATTATATGATACCAGCTCGCTTGGAAGGTAGACAAACACTTTCAAGTGAGCTGAATTGTTAATTAGCAATTACTTAAAAACTTTAATCGGTTGAAATGGATTGGCATCGTATATTTTTTAGTGATCATCCTTATGACTTCTTCATCGAAATCCTTTTTAGAACACCTATAATGTTCTTAGGGGTGGTACTTGTCTTACGGCTAACCGGAAAACGAGGTGTCCAACAACTCTCCATCTTCGAAATGGTGATGATTATTACGTTGGGATCCGCTGCGGGCGATGCGATGTTTTACGAAGACGTCGGTCTATTTCATGCCCTCGCAGTGTTTGTAATTGTTTTAATACTCTACCGACTGATCGTTATAGCAATCGCCAGAAGCGAGAAGGCGGAAAAACTTTTAGAAGGCGAGCCTTTATATCTGATAAAAGACGGCGCAATAAGAATCAACGAGATCGACGGTGATAATATGGGTGCGGATGAATTCTTTGGGGAGCTTCGCGGACAGCATATAGAACATTTGGGTCAACTTCGTTGCGTTATCTTAGAAGATACCGGAACGCTCAGTGTTTTCTTCTACCCAGAGCAAGAGGTAAGATACGGTTTACCGATATTACCCGATGAATTTAAAAAGAAAAGCGCCATTATCCCGCAGGCGGGGCTCTATGCATGTGCACGATGTGGCAATACGCAAAACCACTCCGCCACAGATCAAGCCATATGTACACTCTGTGAAAACAATGAATGGGTATTAGCGATTAACACACCACGAATCACCTAGTAAAAAAGACTTCTAACTTGTCAGAAATAGGTGATTAATCAAGTATTAACTCAAAACCTTAAATAAATTGACGCAACGCCTTAACCTTAATCTCGGGAAATGATATTCGCCGATCTCGGCTCAAAATAAAATACACTAGGTCTGCAATATCTTCTGACTTTAACATTTCTCGTTTATCCTCTTTTTCACGCATCTTTTCGGGCGGCATGCTCTGCATATCCGTCCCAACGGCCGCAGGTTCTATGAGGCTCACCCTAATATTATCGGGGTTCACCTCCTTACGCAAAGCTTCAGTAAATCCCTGTATGCCGGCTTTACTCGCCACATACCCCGTACTCGTACCTTCACGTCCGTCCGCACTCATTGATCCAATGTTGATAATATCTCCTTCAATTTTTTCTGCCTTCATCCGCTCAGCAAAAAAACCTGCGAGTCGCAAATAAGCGTCCAAGTTCGTTTTCGTCATATAGATTAGATCTTCTGGATCGACGCCCTGCACTCCAGAAAACCCAACCGCAGCATTATTAATAAGCACTGAAAACGGCCCTTCCTCTTTCCATATTTTGGGAAGAAGATCGGTCCAGGAATGATAATCCGCTAGATCATGTAGCAAAGACTTGATATTGTTTTCAAGACCCCTCCCTTTCGCTTCGCTCATTAGGCTATCCAGCTTCGAGCTGCTTCGACCAATAATAAAAACCTCGTATCCTCGTTCGGCCAAAAGAAGTGTCGTGGCGCGGCCAATTCCCGCTGTGCCTCCTGTAAGAAAGACTTTCTTGTTTTCTACTTTTTCCATCGTTTCTATATTTTGATAGTTATTTCTTGTCCCGCATGAATGTTTATCGTCTTCGATCGGTCACTCATTTCAAACCGCATCCCTTGGGTTGACTCAATCTGATATTTGGAAGTCCCCAATCCGAATCCATGCATTCGGCATTTAAGCACATCGCTGCCCAATATTTTCAGCCTAATCATGTTCTTTTTGCGCTTTAGCTCAAAAAACGGATAATTGATCCATAAAATCTCCCCCGGTCGGAGCAGATCAAGCGTCTGAACGTTGACCAGCTGAACCAATGCTCCAGCCCCGTACACCTCTTGTCCGACCTGTCCTATGGCATCCCATCCATCACCAAGATCTTCCACCGGAAGCCAAATTTTGGAATTGAGATAACCACTTTTAGGATCAGTCGTCAAAACATCAGTGGGCAACAGTGGCGGGAAGTAATAAGGTATCCGAGCGCCACAGTATTTCGAGTATTCAGCCAACATCGCCATTAACTCCACACTTAGGGGAGCCTTGGATTGATCGGCTAAGACCATGAACCGACGTATCGATGCCAATACCTCGTGTTCCTCGAAAATCGCAGAATACTTCGCGTCAGAAAGAGGGAACAATGTAAAAAACGTCGGGTATTCTTTAGAGTTCCCATACGTTCTGTTCCAAATCCCACAATTTCGCACTATATTCCCCCAGCAAAGTTCACTATATAACAAGTATTTAGATTCCTTAGTAATAGTCCAAAGCTTTAACAATGCCTCTGCGGCGTAAGCCGTATTGTTAGACTGATATATCAGATCAAAGCCATATTCAAAAAGTGATTTCGCTGCCCTTTTAGCTTCCTGGAGATAGACGTTCTTTTCGCTAAGTTCAAAGGCTCTCAGCATCAAAAATGCATACAAACCAGGGACGTCCTTTTCCCCCCCGGCTCCTGGCTTAGATTCTCCTTTTATCATATCTAAGCTGTCTATATCATAGAATATGGGCCATTTATAATCAAAATGCTTAGCGACCTTGATGCAGAAATCAACCGAGCTATAGAACCTGCTCGACAATTCCTCATCGTCAGCATTTTTTCTAAGTACGTTTGCGAGATGAATCAACGGATGGAAAAGGTACCAGGAATCCATTACCCTCGGTTTCTTTTGTTCCTCTTCTCCATCAAGATGTTGGACTCGTCCCCTAATCCATCGGCCAAAACAGCCGATCTTCTCTTCGTAAAATTCACCAAAGCCGGCCAATAAACCCTCGATTATATGTTTCGCGTTTTGAGATTTAAACCGCTCCGTATAACGAATCAACGGATCTATAACTGTCATTTGCACCATACTTTCTGCTGGCGTCCCGTACCCATTATAGTAAGCGTTTAAGTACCCATACTTCTGTATCTGTTGCCAGCAGCCATGATTGCGCGAGAGATCACGTAAAGATCGGCTGGCATAGGTAACAATTGGTTTTACGGTGAGCTCCGGCTTTTTTAGATATTGATATATCTCGAATAACAACCTAGTGTATGACTGTGACGCCTCTATAGCAGTTTTGGATATCGCCGGATCCAGAATCACGTGTCCATTATTCAATACATAATCCTTGTCCGGATTTAATGGCTCGAATTCTGAAAAGGGAAGCACTAATCCTAGCTCAGGCCACCGAACTTTCACGCAGTCCGAAAGGCTTGCATTGATAGCTTCAGCATAATCGTTCAAATAGCCAAGATCTTGAAAATAAAGTATGTTACCACCTTCATTAATCCCTAGATCAAAATAACATTGTGCGGAACGAAGCTGGTGCTGGTTGAGATAAATTTTTCCTTTTTTAGGAAATTTATATCCCTCTGCATCTAGTATAAACACGTCGGGGACTGATTCATAAGCGACAGTCGGTTTAGCTGGCCTAAAGACTTGCTTGAATTGTACATGTAAAAATGGTTCAGCGCGGACGCTAACGTGAACGAAGTATTCCCCTACAGGAGTGGCCACTTCTATTTCATAGTTGTGGTTTTCAGTTTTACTGACCGACGGCTCAAATAATATAGTGTTCAAATGCAAAAGCCGAACAAATAATAGTTTGCTATTATTCAGGTCAACCTCGAGTAGAATCTCATTCGGGAGATGGAGCAGACGTATATTATGAGATCCAACCTTCTGTTTACCTAAGACTTGATATCCTTTGCGCTGTATTTTTTCTCGACTGACTTGAACTGAAACAGACAAATTGTTCATAAAAATCGGACTTAAATCTTCCTTACGAACATATAAGTCTCAACACTGGATAAACAGTTCAGCTCTTTCCCGTATTTAAACCAATCATTTGCGTAGAAACACGCCGATGTACGCCGGAATGTCGCGCATCCACCAACAAGAAATAGGTGAAGTTTCGTTCACACTAAATCTAAAGATAGAGTTGTTAATTACAGAGAGTTGTTAGCCAGCTTCGGGGAAAATAATTTTGGTTTGGATCGTTGCTTGTATTGAGACTTCATCGCTCGATACCGCGCGGTGTGTAACATGTTTTACTTCTTCCCAGTCAAATAGCTCAGTCTCCTGGTAACGCGTCGCTACGGAAAGTTTTATATCTTCACAATACGAGCAGAATGTACGCTGAACAAGGTCGACTGTATTATTCTCCCCTGAAAGATGGGTTAAAATCAAGTGCCTTAATCTCGGCGTCCGGTGTGCTAAAAAACTCTCTAGGGCGATTCTATTCGACATATGCCCCATTCCGCCGGAGATCCGGTTCTTTAAGTAATAAGAGTACCGACCCCGTTGCAACATTTCTTCATCGAAATTAGACTCGAGCATCAGTATATCCGCATTTGCAATTGCACGTTCTACATTGTTACACGCACGTCCCAAGTCTGTCAGCACTGCCACATTCACGCCGTTAATATGCACCATAAAACTACATGGCTCCCGGGCGTCGTGGTACTTGGGAATACCATAAACCGACAGGCTTCCAATTTCAATTTTCGCATCAGTCCCCACAATATGGACTAAATGTTCGGGCAGATGAAGACGAGAGCCCTGATATGATCCAGCCGTGATGTACACAGGCACTTGGTAACGTTTACAAAACACGGAAAGACCGCGGATATGATCGGTATGTTCATGGGTGATAAAAATAGCCTTAATTGATTTTGGATCAATTCCCAAGTTTGCCATACGCAACTCTACGTGTTTCGTATTAATACCAACATCGATCAATATGGCGTCTTTCCCGCTGGCAATATAATAGCAGTTGCCATTACTTCCAGAAGCAATCGCTGCGTATCTCATATTCATACTAGCATTCTGGTAAACTCAGCGGTACTTTGATGGCTAACCCTCCGTCCGCTGTTTCTTTATATTTTACATTCATATCTTGCGCTGTCTCCCACATCGTACTAACAACAGCATCGAGACTCACTCTCGCTTTATCCGGATTAGAGCCTAGGGCCAATTGCGCCGCAGTGATTGCTTTAACCGCCCCCATAGTATTACGTTCGATACAAGGAACCTGAACCAGCCCGCCAATTGGGTCGCAGGTAAGCCCCAAATGGTGTTCCATAGCGATTTCAGCGGCCATCAATGCTTGACGCTGGGATCCTCCAAGACATTCTGTTAGCGCTGCTGCAGCCATCGCAGAGGACACTCCAATTTCAGCTTGACATCCGCCCATAGCTGCTGATATCGTTGCGCCTTTCTTGAAAATCGACCCTATCTCAGAGGCCGTCGCAATAAACTGCATAATTTTTTCCTCCTTATAAGCGTCATGAAATGTGATGTAATACAGAAGCACTGCTGGAATTACTCCCGACGCTCCATTTGTTGGGGCTGTAACGACCCTTCCGAACGAGGCATTCTCCTCATTGACCGAAAGGGCAAAACAACTCACCCAGTCCAAAATATAGTTAAAATCCTTACCTCCTGCACGAATTGCCGTAAGCCAAGAATCGAAATCATCGTAGCTCCGCCCCTTTAAAAGACGCCTGTTGATTTTGCTCGCGCGGCGTTCAACATGCAATCCTCCAGGGAGGACGCCTGGCGTATGACACCCTTTGTAAATACAGTCTCGTATAACATCAAAGATCTGCATCATGCCTACCTTCGTCTGTTCCTCTTTACGCCAAACAAGCTCATTTTCCATCACCAGTTCAGAAATCTTCAGACCGGTCCTCATACACCAAACCATAAGCTCCTGTGCCGTATCTACAGGAAATGGCAGATCCACCTCACTCAACACACTCTCGGAATCATTCTCTTGAACAACAAAACCGCCGCCAATAGAGAAATAAGTTTCTGAAACCGCTGTTCCGTCG
>NZ_JABMCQ010000056.1 GCF_013179575.1 Sphingobacterium shayense
AAATCGATTTCACCATTGTATTTTACCATACCCTCCTCAACTACAATTTGGGCCATTGCGCCATGCTCAACCCAGTTGAGGACTTTTAATAATTGAATGAGTTGGATATAGTCTCCTTTTAACGAAAACGTTTGCATATAATCTATTTGAAAGCGTATTTAACGCTTGTAAATATAACGCTATTCAAAATAAATATTTAATTTTGGCCATTAATTTTTAAATATATGATCGTTGGACATAATCAATTGAAATTAGATTTTGATAATACGGAAATTGCGTTTCGTAATAAAAGTGATAATGATCTAGAAAAAGCGTATTGGCTTTTTAAATTAGTATCAAGTAACTCGTTGATCAAAGTCGGTACACCGGTAACAAATTTCGCCCTAAATATTGGTCTACCTATTCAAGGTATAATAAGAAATACGATTTACAAACAGTTCTGTGGTGGAGAGTCTATCCAAGGCTGCAAACGTGCTATCGAGGAGCTAGGACAAGGTAATGTGACTACAATATTAGATTATTCGGTTGAAGGTGAAGAGACGGAAAAAAGTTTTGATTACACTTGTCAGGAGATTTTACAGACGGTCGCCTATGCAAAGATTAATTCCCTTATCTCTTTCTGCGTATTTAAGCCAACAGGACTGGGTAGATTTGATTTATTGGCTAAAGTGGATGCCAAAGAAACGTTAACACTACAGGAGAACGAGGAGTTTGCGCGTTTGTATGCGCGTGTAGACAGTATCTGTAAAGCTTGTTACGAAGCTAAAATCAAAGTTCTTGTTGATGCTGAACATTCATGGATACAAGATACTATTGATGACTTGGCTCGCGAGATGATGGAAAAATACAACAAGACGGAAGCTATAGTTTATAATACCTATCAGCTATACCGCCATGATAAACTGGCTTCATTGAAGGCTGATTTTGCATATGCACAAACGCAAGATTTTTATCTAGGGGCTAAAATTGTTCGTGGTGCTTACATGGAAATTGAAAGAGAGCGAGCGGCGGAGAAAGGCTACCCTTCTCCTATTCAGGTAGACAAAGCATCTTGCGACCGTGACTATAACGAAGCGATAGAATTCTGCCTAGATCATATTAATCGTATTGGTCTAATGGCTGGAACTCATAATGAAGCTAGTAGCAGGCTACTAGCTCAGCAAATCGTCGATCGTGATATTTCTCCGAAAAATCCACATATCTTTTTCGCCCAATTGTTAGGGATGTCAGATAACTTGTCCTTTAATCTAGCTGGTGCTGGGTTTAATGTTGCGAAATATATGCCATACGGTCCCGTAAAATCGGTAATGCCCTATCTTTTTCGAAGGGCGCAGGAGAATACATCTGTCGGCGGTCAGACTGGGCGTGAACTTGCATTGATTATAAAAGAAAAGAAAAGAAGAAAACAAAATTAACATAAGATCCCGCGCAATACCGCGGGATTTTTTATTTTCGCCGATATGAATAATGAATCGAATATAAAATTTAACCTTCTACAAGAACGGTCGGAACCTTTTGAAGCTTTATTGTATGACGTAGATGGCACCCTAGCAGATAATATGTACGCACATAAGGCTGCTTATGTGGCTACCGCGGCAGAATATGATATAAACTTGGATGATTCGATAGTCGAAGAGCTGGCAGGGTGGCCGACGATCGATGTAGCTAAAGAGATTGGTCTACGTTATGAGAAGCAGTTTGATATATATGAGTTTTCCAAACGAAAATCGATTATCTTTATTGAACGTTTCATTCGTGATACTAAACCCGTAGACTTCGTTCTTGCTCATCTGTTGGCCAACATCGGCAAAAAAAGAATTGGAATCGTTTCGGGAGGTTCCCGCTCGACATTAAATATTACTCTTGAAGTCATCGGGCTAACGGGTAAATATGAAACGCTGGTATGCGCCGGAGATACCCCAGAAGGTAAACCATCACCACAACCATTTTTACTAGCAGCGGAACACTTGGGTGTTGACCCTGCAAAATGTATTGTTTTTGAAGACGGTGACCCCGGCGTGCAAGGAGCAATATCAGCTGGAATGGGTTGGGTTCGTATCGATCAAATCTAAAAATTTGTTATGATTCGGATACCGCCGTTAGTGTAGTTCATATCGGTCTGTTTAAACGATCCCACTGGAATCTTCACAAAAGGCTCTACTGATATATTTAAATTTTTAGTAAGTCCTGTCTTTTTCCCAATTGAAAAGTTAACGAATCCGCCAAAACCGTTGCTATCGACATTTTCCGTGCTGCTTTTAATCTTTCGCTCCACTGTCTTTTGTGGCGTACTGGTGGGTTTGTCAGAATCCGAGGCACTTGAATACGTTATCGCATCTGTGTATTCGGAATAATGATTATAACGTTCTTGCGAAAGAACAAATGCATAAGACGCCCCCCCTACAACGTAATAATCTTTTGTTACGTTGTATTTGATTTCTAAGGGCACATCCAGTGTTTGCATCTTACTAGATACCGAATTTAAATTGGGTAGCATCATGTTATTGGTGCGATAAGGGACGCTTTCCGAAACAAGCGATGCTCCTCCTGCGGTTGTTGGGCTATTTTGCCTACCATCTTCGGGCCGAGCAGATGAGCCTAATATCCCAACTTCGTATTGATTGAAGGACGCTCCGGTCCTAACGGCTATTTTATCCGATAATTGATATGCTAACACCATTCCTCCCCCCATGTCGAAGCTTTGTTCTGTCGTCGAAGGACTTACAAAAGCGCCAAGTTTCAAATTTTTAGCTAATCGCATTTTCTTTGGGGATATATCGCGTCCAACTTCCGCGGTATAGGCATATGATTTATCAACCTGTTTGCCACCGACAAAATTGTCTACTTCGTCGGTGCCTATATCAGTGCTAAGATCAGGAAATAGCGCAATAGGTAAGTTATTTCGAACGGACGGATTATTTACCTTATTCTCCGGATAAAGACTGAGTGTGATATTTGTCGATTCATTTAATACGGTGTACAGAGATTCCCGAGTTGTTAAAGGTTCTGTACCAGCCGCACGAAGGGACCTATTCGTGGATTCTACTTCTTGAGGAAATGAATTGCCTTTGAAGTTTTGATTTTTCGCTAATTTTGGATCAATCACATTTCCCAAGCGAGCTTCTTCTTCAGTTATAGATTCTGAATTAACATATGCTTTACTTGAGTCTTGATCGTTTATTGACCCGCCCGTTTTATTCGATACCTGGGTAAGCGTATTAATATTTGGGGCGTCGCCATTTTGAAAAACAAATAAAGCCCCGAATGCCAATACTGCCACAGAAGCAGCCGCGGCAATCCAAAGCGGTATTAGAGCTTTACGTTTTGGTGCAGCCTCATATTTTTCTCTAAACGACTCCCATGCTCCTGGTTTATAAGGAAGATCTTCGCTGTTTTTCAGCTGCTGTTTAATAACTTCTATTAACTCTTTATTATTATTGTCTTTCATGTTTAACTGCAATTAAGAATGCATGTTATGTGAAACACTAAATTCTTCTACGTATAATTTGCGTAACTTATGTTTCGCTCTTGTGAGGTATGTCCTAGATGTACTTTCTGGTATACCTAGTTTTTCACCTATCTCTTCGTGGCTAAATCCTTCAATCTCGAACAAATTGAATATCGCTCTTTGAATATCAGGGAGGCGTTGTAAGAGTTTCATGATATCATCCACGGCCAATTGGTCGTTTATCATCACAGAATGTGATAGCAAATTCTCTTCAGAAACCTCGTCGTAAACGTTAGTGAATTTTTTTGAGCGTAACAAATCTATGGAAGTATTCACTGCGATACGAGCCAGCCACGAACGAAAAGTGCGATCCAAAATATCGTCTTCTTGATGCATCTGGAAACTTTCTAATTTTCGAAATGCTTTAACAAATGTTTCATTTGTCGCTTCTTCTGCCTCCATATCTTGGGCGACGTAACGCCCCACTACTGCCATGACATAGCCATAATACTTCTTATAGAGAAAAGATTTTGCACGTTCCGTTTGATGCAAAACACAGTCAGCCAATGCCTCCCTTAAAGTCAATGGTTTCCTTCTTCTCCAATGTTGCTGAACTATATTCACCTAAAATCGTCTGTCCTGATACGCCAATTTAGCAAAATAATTTCTGTTACCTGAACAACCAATTATATTCCAACCATAACCATCGTCTTTTTGTTGAATAGAACGGCGACGAGGAAGTTTTCGCTACAGTGCAATAAAAAATAATTCAAAGTCACTGAGTGCATTGTTCGGACCAAAAAAAAAGTGTAATTTGCTTAAACTAATTGACAGGAATATGAGAAAGATTTTATTTCCAACAGATTTTTCGGACGCAGCGAATAATGCTTTTGTGTACGCATTGAATTTAGCCAACGAGCTAGAGGCTGAATTATATGTGCTTAATACATATATGCAGCCGGTTTTGTCGTCTACCCATGCCGGTCAACCGGAGATGGTCCCGGAGATTTATCAAACCTACGAGTTACATCAATTCGAAAACTTCAAGAAATATTCTGTCATCTTGAATGATCTGGCCGAGGAAAATGGGTTAAGTAATGTTCCGTTGCGGTTTTTATTTGAAGAAGGTACCGTAGTATCAAATGTTCTAACGGTTATCGAAAAGGAGAATATAACGTTAGTAGTTCTTGGAACGAATCGCGCTAGCGGAATCATTAATAAGATATTTGGTTCAAATACTCTAGGAGTGATACGAGGTGTTAAAATTCCTGTACTTTCCGTGCCATTGGAGGCGAAATATCGCGGTATCCAAGAAATACTGTTTACGACATTATTTCGGGAAGAAGATGAAGCTGCGCTTAGGCAAATAGTAACGATTGCAGAAAAGTTTGACGTAAACGTGAAATGCATTCATGTTCATAAAGATACAAATCTGGATATAATCGGTTTAGCCGAAAAGTGGACTAACCTGTATCCGCACGGAAACCTTGAGTTTGTTTTTTTGGATATGGATCAGTCTGTAGAGTACACCTTAAATAAATATATTGAAGAAAACCGGGTAGACTTATTATGTGTCGTGAAAAGAAACAGGAATTTCCTCGAACGTATTTTTTCAACAAGTATGAGCAACAAATTACGAACGCACACTAATACCGCCACTCTAGTGCTACAAGAGGGTAATGATCCGGGAACATTTTAGGAGAATGGAACAGCTATTAAAACTATTGACGGCAAACAAAATGCTGAACGAACCGATTAACAAATTTACCTTGTTAATCGATGAGGACGGCAGCGAACACGGTGCGTTATTTTTTATTGAAATAGGTAGTCGGAAGTATAAAATTATGATTCCTAGCCCCCACCACAAATCGCTTGTTGAGAATGGTTCGCCTACTGCAAAGCGAATCGTGGATCACAAAGAAGCGATGTTGCTTAAATAATAAGCAAATAATTCGAGTAGCGCTATGCGCGTCTGAAACCTAAAGCCAAAGGGCGAATAAAATAAGGACTGTAATATTGGGTTTAACTTGTTCTCGAAGATGATGGAGGGCGGCAGTAATTTGATTTTCTACAGATCGCTTTGAGATACCAAGCTTTTGAGCTATTTCGTCGTTGGTTAGTTGTTCAAATCTGCTCATTCGAAATATCTCTTGGCATCGAGCGGGCAGGAAGGTCATCGCCCGGTGAACTAATAATAGGGCATCCTGATATCCAATATTGGCGTCAGCGGTTTCTGCCGTCGCCGGCTCTAGACTCAAATCCCATTCACCGACCAAAGCTATGGGGCTACGTTGAGCGGCTTTCATCTCTTTGTAAACATGGTACCGCGCGGCCGTACGTAAATACGCAGAAAACGATCTGATTTGCAGTTTACTCCGCTTGTCCCAAAGATTTATAAATATATCATGGGTGATCCCTTCGCTTGTCTGTTTGTCTTTTGTATATAAGAATGCTGTTCTATATATTAAGGACCAATAACGTTCAAACAAGACCGTGAATGACTTTGTACAGTCCCCGATGCTAACCGACGTCCAAAGCTGCTCGTCAGTCTCGGACCAAACTGATCCTAAGCGCCCTTTATGTAAAAACATAGCAGTGTCCAATCGATTTTTATTGATTTACAGTTGGTTAACACCTTGGTCCGCTCTGGGAATTTCAAGATGATACATGCAAGTTAAAAAAAAATGTAATAAGTATGTGTGTGGGTTAAAAAAAATGTCTCTATACATGTGTAAGCCTAATACACGCATTATGTTAACCAAGCAGGAGTATATTGAATTATATGAGAAATATGAGCAGGGTCTTTGTACTGAGGAAGAACTAGCTTTACTTGAAACTTATCGAGATGGGTTTAGCTTTTCCGATAAGAACTGGGATGATTCCACCATGGGAGACCAAGAGCTGGTTAAAAAAAACCTTCGTGTTAAAGTGGAAAGTCATATTCAAAAAGGCAGGCCAATTAGTATAAATCATTCACTTTTTAAAATCGCGGTTACTGTGATATTGTTTCTTGCGGCCGGGCTGGTTATACATGATCAAGTTGGAAATTTCTCTTCCGAACAGCGCGTTGACAAGAACGAGTCTTCCAACGGTATAAAAGCTGGCGGTTTTCGAGCAACTTTGATGCTTGATGATGGAACGACAATGGATCTAGAAGATCTCAAAACAGGAGATCTTGTAGTCAACGGCGATGTACTGGGGTCAAAAGAAAAAAATGGGCAGTTAGCCTATCGGGGAACTGCAGAGAACAAAGCTGTGAAGTACCATACTATTGTAACCCCACGAGGTGGCGAATTCCAGGTTGACCTCCCAGATGGCAGTAAAGTATGGTTAAATGCCGCTTCTTCGATACGTTTTCCCACGAATTTTACAGGTGATCAAAGACAAGTTAAAATTAGCGGAGAGGTATATTTTCAAGTGACCAAAGACCGGGATAGACCTTTTATTGTAGACGTAGGTGATCAGCTTATTACGGTGCTCGGAACACAATTTAACGTAAACGCTTATAAAGACGAGCAATCCGTTCAGACTTCACTTGTCGAGGGAAAAGTAGCAATACAATCTATACATGATAATCTTGTTTTAAGCCCGGGACAACGCGCTAATTATAACAAGAAAAGCGCGAAAATGACTACAGATACATTTAATGTTAGTGATGTTTTAGCGTGGCAACGTGGAGAGTTTGTTTTTAACGCAGAGAGCATTCAAAGTATTATGCGTAAAATCGAGCGATGGTACGACGTTGAAATCGTGTACGACAACAGTGATAACATAACGGAGAAAGTCTTTTCCGGCAGTATATCTCGGTTTGAACAGGTTGACGAAGTCTTAAACATGTTGGCCTTAACTGGAACTGTATCATTTGAAACTAAAGGAAGGAGGATTCATGTTTTGAACTAGATATTTATCATAAGCATGAACCGAGAGCGGTTGCAACGCTCTCGGAAGCCAAGCCAAAAATCAATTAAATAAACGAGTTAATTACATTCAACTTAACACAGCAAATGTACAAAAATTATGATGTGTCTTCAAGGCTATTGCGTCTTGTTGGACGCGCAGCAACCTCAAAAATCATGAAGCTAATAGCATTTTTTATGCTGCTGGGAACATTTTGTGTGCATGCGAATAGCCATGCACAACGGCTGTCACTAGCTTTACAAAATAGGTCCTTCGAAGAAGCCTTGAACGCGATCGCCACTAAGAGTGGTTATCATGTATTATACAGTCCTACGATGCTTAAAGGAACAAAACCAGTTTCATTAAAGCTGCGCAGTGCTTCTTTAGAAGAAGCTTTGAAGTTATGTTTTGCAGATCAGCCGGTAGTCTACACTATAAGTAAAAATACAATAGTGGTTAAGGATAACCCAGACAAAACAGTGTCCAGAATACCGAAAGTAATTTCTGCAGTACAGAGCCAGACGACCATTCAAGGAACCGTGAGGGATTCTTTGGGGGTTGTTCAAGGTGTAACACTCTCCATTAAGGGGATTCCCGGCAAAGGCACCACCACCGACAGCGACGGACGTTTCACCTTACAGGTAATGAATTCAGATGCAACACTACTGGTTTCAATGGTAGGGTATCAATCGCAGGCAATCCCGCTTCAAAGACGTACCTCATTTGAAATTACATTGGTCAGAGTAAATGCCGATATCGACGAGGTTGTCGTGGTTGGTTATGGCACCCAACGCAAAAGCGATCTAACAGGATCTGTATCTTCGGTCAACTCGAGCGAAATAAATGCTTTTCCACTCGCTGGTACACAACAGGCCTTGCAGGGACGTGCGCCCGGAGTTGCTGTATCGAGTGTCAACGGAGAGCCAGGAAAGGCTCCACGAGTTCGTATACGTGGGGGAACATCGATTAACGCCAGTTCCAACCCTCTTTATGTCGTAGACGGTTTTCCGGGTAGCACCCCTCCTGCTCCAGAAGATGTTCAATCCGTAGAAGTGTTGAAGGACGCTTCGGCTACCGCGATTTACGGCTCGCGTGGAGCAAACGGCGTTATAATGATTACAACAAAAAAAGGAAAGATTGGTAAACCCACGATTGAATTTACAAACTCCCTGGCTTCACAAAAAGTAGGAAAGCGCCTTGAGCTATTAAATGCCTCGGAGTTCGCCGCTTATATTAACGACACCTATTTAAATAGTGGTAATACGGACATCCCCTATCCTAATCCTGATAGTTATGGTGAAGGAACGGATTGGCAAGATGAGATTTTTCGCACGGGTAATTTAGTTAGTAATCAACTTTCTATTTCAGGGGGTAGCGACAATATTCGATATTATACGTCTTTAAATCATTATGGACAAAAAGGGACAGTGATCGAATCTGATTTTAGAAGGTTTTCTGGAACATCCAATCTCGATATGACGGTTTCGAAGCGTGTTAAAATAGGCACACGTTTGATGTTTAATCGCAACATATTAAATGGGGTGCGCACACAGGAGACTAGTAGTGGAACTTCTGGTGCTGGCGTCATTTCTGGTGCGTTACGATTTGACCCTATTCAGGGCGTGTATGATGAGGACGGAAATTATACGCTTAAAGCTGTGGGTGATCCACATGATAACCCTGTAGCGGCGGCACGGGAAAGAGATAATCAAGTTATTACCGATTTGTTTCAGGGTAACGGGTATGTTGAATTAGGGTTATTAACTGATCTTAAATTTCGAAGTACACTAGGAGTTCAAATCAGTAATCAGCGGACGGGAAACTATGTTTCCCAAAAACTTGTTGAGGGGCGTAATGATAATGGTATCGGATCGATCGCTGCACATAAAAACACAAACTTGATTAGTGAGAATTTCTTTACCTATCAAAAACGGTTTAATGAACTGCACAACCTGGATGTTATGGCAGGTTATTCCTATCAAAGTTCACGGAATGAGACGTGGCAGTCAAACAACAGAAATTTCATTTCAGACGGATTCTCATATTGGAACCTAGGAGCGGGCTCTGATTATCAAAATGCATCATCAAATCTTGAAGACTGGGTAATGTCATCGTTTTATGGTCGTGTGAATTACAGTTTCAAGAATCGCTATTTGTTTACCGTAACTGGACGGTACGACGGTTCTTCTCGATTTGGCGAAAATAACAAATGGGCATTTTTTCCTTCCGGTGCGTTCGCGTGGAATTTATCTCAAGAGCCTTTTATGGAAGATATCGCAGTAATTAGCAATCTTAAATTGCGGACTAGTTACGGTGAAACAGGAAACTCAGAGATCGGTTCTTATCAATCGCTGGCACGTTACTCTCCTACCCTTTCAACCATTGAAGGAAGTCCGGTAAACGCTGTGCGTCCGACAAATGTGGCCAATCCGAATTTAACCTGGGAGACCACCAAGCAAACAGATGCGGGTTTAGATATTGGCGTGCTAGACAATCGAATAAACCTAACGATAGATTACTACTATAAGAAGACTGTGGATTTACTTTATTCCGTTCCGTTACCAATGTATTCGGGATTCACTAGTTCATTGCAAAATATTGGTAGTGTGGAAAACAAAGGATGGGAATTCGCACTACAGACGGTCAATATAGATAAAGAGTTTAAGTGGAACACTGATTTTAATATAACCTTCAACAGAAATAAAATACTGCAGCTTCCCGGAGGAGAAATACGCTATAACTCTATTCCAGGCCACATGCTCTCTACAGAATCTCAGATTCTCCGCGAAGGCGATGTTGTTGGTGCGTTCTTTGGTTGGGAATTCCAAGGACTCTATCAGCAAGGCGATGATTTTAGCGCGCAGCCAAATAAGGTACCAGGAGATGTCAAATATGCCGATATTTTCGGTCGTGACCAAGAGAACAACCTTGTAAAAGGTCCTGATGGAGCCGTTAATGCAGATGACCGAACGGTTATTGGTAACCCCAACCCTGACTTTACATTCGGGTTTAACAACGATTTTAAATACAAAAATTTCGATGTAAACATTTTTATGATTGGTTCTTATGGTAATGATATGCTGAACATTACAAGAATGGAACTCGATTGGATGGCCGGGAAAGGTAATGCCACCAAGAATGCATTGAATCGCTGGACTCCGGAAAACACAGACACCGATGTACCAAGAGCTAGTGCATCTCACAATACAGAGGTGTCGTCCCGATGGATCGAAGATGGATCATATTTACGACTGAAAAATATAGCTATTGGATATTCAGTTCCTAAGGTATCGATAGAACGAATCGGTATAACCCAACTACGATTTTTCGCTAGTGTACAGAATATATGGACATGGACAAAATATAGTGGGTTTGATCCAGAGGTTAGTTTTAGTGATTCCAATCGCAATATTGGGCTCGATTATATGGGATATCCAAATATCAAATCGTTCACCATCGGATTTAATGCTAAATTTTAAACGAACTCAAATGAAGACTAAAAATATATCAAAACTTTTGATGCTTTCTACGCTTTTGTTTTCCAGCGTGTCTTGCACCGATCTGGGGGAAACACCTGTAAGTATACTGGTTCCTGATCAGTATTTTAAGACTGCGGCGGATGCAGAGGCGGCCGTGATGGGGATTTATAGCTTACTGGCAAATGCCGATTATTATGGTCGACGCTTAACGATGGTTTTGCAACTACTTGGTGATGATATCGATATTGCTGATATTGGTACGCAATCTAGTCGAATACAGATCAACGGTTTTACTCATGACGCTAGTAATCAAGATGTAGTCGCGATATGGAAAACCGCATATCTTGGTATCGGCGCGGCAAATGCAGCTATTGATGGAATTCCAAAGGTCGAAATGGATGAAAACAGCAAATCAGCCTTGATTGCCGAAGCCCGATTGCTCCGAGCATTGAATTATTATCACCTCGTGCAGCTTTTTGGAGACATCCCTTATATTGCCAACTATGTTGCCGATCCATCTACAGTGATGGATATCAATAAAACTCCCGCCGAACAAGTGTATGAAAATATTATTTTAGATTGCACTTATGCCATCGATAACTTGCCGGATACGCATCAGAACGACGTGCGCGCGAGGCCTACGAAAGGTTCTGCACATACGCTGTTGGCATCGGTTTATATGATTCTTGAACGTTGGTCGGACGCTGCTAAACAAGCTCAGGATGTAATTACCCAGTCGTCAAACTATAAGTACGCACTTGTTGACGATTTTCAGAAACTTTGGAAGGCAGATTTAGGTTACCAATCTGAACACGTTTGGGTTGTGGATTTTGCGGGCACAATATCTGGAGAGAATAGCTCAAACGTAGACTACACAGCTCCGATGACGGGCGTGCGTGATGCAGATATGCTTGGCTGGAGCGTACTCGCTCCTTCACAAGGAATATATGCGAGTTTTTCAGATCAAGACTATAGAAAGAAAGTGAGCTTCTTAACGGAAACACCAATCAAAGGAGTGATGACTCCATATCAGAAATGGCGATGGCCTCGAATACATACTGCAAAATGGTGTTTATATCCTGGAGCGAATGCGTCTGCGGAAGGGTCGAATTCAGATATTAAACACGTTATTTTCCGATACGCAGAAGTTTTGCTGATCGCAGCAGAAGCTTTAAACGAGGCTAATGGAGGCCCGACGGCGGAGGCCTACCAGTATATCAATGCCGTACGTGCTCGTGCCCGGAATACCCCCGAAGGTCAACAGGAATATCCGGCGGACCTCCAAGCAGGAATGTCTCAGCAAACTTTTCGTGATGCTGTAAGGGAGGAGCGTCGTATAGAACTTGCTTTCGAATGGAAGCGTTGGTATGATTTAAAACGGTGGAAGATGGTACCTGAAGCCTTTAAAGGTGCTGGTTCTTTTGAACCGCATACAAACGTTCAAGAACATCATGCTTTGTTGCCGATACCACAAGAAGAAATTGGAAGAAATGCTAATCTTTTACCACAAAATCCCGGATTTTAATTAGTTTTAATATGATGAAAATAACAACTTATCTATTTGGTTTCGTCCTACTCGGGGCGACTGTTGCCTGTAATAATAACAGCTCGGAGAAAAATGACACACTCACGTTAAATCGTGATTTTATTGATTCGCAACTTAATGACGCGGTGAGTCAATATAAAGTACTAGCAGCGAATCTCAACGATACGCTAGTACCTAAATCCTACTATAAAGATAATGATTCGCTAGAGACGAGTAAGACCAGTTGGTGGACATCGGGTTTTTACCCGGGGACTCTGCTTTATCTTTATGAACACTCCGCAGATACAACAATATTAAAAGAGGTTGAAGAAAAATTGAGTTTATTAGAAAAGGAAAAAGATAACAAACGCACGCATGATCTTGGGTTCATGTTGTATTGTAGTTTTGGAAACGCGAACAGATTAACAGAAAACCCTCATTATAAACAGGTGATGCTTACCGGTGCAGAGTCCTTACTTACTCGATACAATCCAACAGTAAAATCAATTCGTTCTTGGGATCATAACAAAGACAAGTGGCAATTCCCAGTTATAATTGATAACATGATGAATTTGGAATTCTTGAATTGGGCAAGTAGAGAAAGCGGCGACAGTAAGTATGCAGATGTAGCTAAATCCCATGCTAATACGACAATGAAAAACCACTTTCGTGACGACTATAGTTCTTACCATGTGATCGATTACGACACAATCACCGGAGCGGTTCGGCATAAGCACACAGCTCAGGGAGCGGGCGATGAAACTGCATGGGCACGTGGTCAGGCATGGGGTTTGTATGGTTACACAATGATGTTTCGAGATACCAAAGACTCCGCATATTTACAACAAGCGGTGCATATTGCAGATTTCATCTTAAATCACCCAAACCTCCCTGAGGATAACATTCCTTATTGGGATTTTGATGCAGAAAACATACCCGAAGCTAAACGCGATGCCTCGGCAGGTGCGATCATAGCGTCCGCATTACTCGAACTACAAGGATATGGAAACCAAGACCAGCAGAAGCGTTATCTCGCGGCGGCTGAACGAATGATAAGTAGTTTAGCGTCTTCAAATTACAAAGCGAAGGCGGGTGCAAATGGGGGATTTATTCTAGAACATTCGGTGGGGCATTTAACTGCAAACTCGGAGGTTGATGTACCGCTAACCTATGCTGATTATTATTATATAGAAGCATTGATGCGCTACAAAAATTTATTAAAATAAGAAAAAACTAAGGTTTATTTTATCACGGTATAATTATAAAAAAAGCTACTCACAGTCTGTGAGTAGCTTTTTTATTGAGCCTCCTATCGGGATCGAACCAATGACCTACTGATTACAAGTCAGTTGCTCTACCAGCTGAGCTAAGGAGGCTTTTTTCAAAAATGTTTACATTTTCGATGATGCAAATATCTAAAGTCTGGTCGTATTTTGCAAATAGTTTTGTTTAAAAACAGACTATTCAACGCCAAAATGCTGAAAATCAAATTAAAAAAATAAACCACCAAGACATAATGACAGAATAATTCAAAACTTTCTGTCAAAACGACTTATTGATTTTAGGTAAATCAAAAAGGCATTCAATTTGTTTTAACAGAGCTGAAGGGTAAACAGAATTAAAAAAATCAAATATGAATTTCAATAATTATACAATCAAAGCACAAGAAGCTATACAGAAGGCTTCAGAGATTGCTACCGGCAATCAACAGCAGGCGATTGAACCTGCGCATATATTAAAAGCCTTATTAACAGTCGATGAAAACGTTATCGGGCATCTATTAAAAAAACTAAACGTCAACATACCCCAGTTAACCACCGAGGTCGAACAAACTGTTGAATCACTACCGAAAGTTACAGGAAGTCAATTATACTTTGCAAATGCTTCGTCCACGGTATTGCAAAAAGCACAGAGTTATTTAAAAGAATTCAACGATGAGTTTGTTTCGATAGAGCATATATTGTTAGGGCTGTTAGCCTCTGGAGATAAGACGGCCACGTTATTAAAAAACCAAGGAGTAAACGAGAAAGACCTTAAATTAGCAATAAAAGAGCTTCGTGGTAATAATCGTGTAACGGATCAAAATGCCGAGGCTACTTTTAATGCATTAGCTAAGTATGCGCGTAACTTGAACGATTATGCTGCTTCGGGTAAACTGGATCCGGTGATTGGTCGTGACGAGGAAATACGACGCGTGATGCAGATTCTCTCTAGACGTACCAAAAACAATCCTATACTTGTAGGCGAACCAGGGGTTGGTAAGACAGCCATTGCCGAGGGTATCGCGCATCGAATAATAAAAGGTGATGCGCCGGAAAATTTAAAAAACAAAACGGTATTCTCGTTAGATATGGGGGCTCTTATTGCCGGAGCGAAATACAAAGGCGAGTTCGAGGAACGTTTGAAGGCAGTTGTAAAAGAGGTTTCCGACAGTGACGGGGAGATCATCCTTTTTATTGACGAGATACATACGCTTGTTGGTGCAGGCGGTGGCGAAGGAGCAATGGATGCTGCTAATATCCTTAAACCAGCACTAGCTCGAGGTGAGCTTCGTGCTATCGGTGCAACAACGCTGAACGAATACCAGAAGTATTTCGAAAAAGATAAAGCCTTAGAACGACGTTTTCAAAAAGTGATGGTTGACGAACCAAATACGCAGGACGCAATTTCGATCTTGCGTGGATTAAAAGAACGTTACGAAACACATCACAAAGTACGGATTCTTGATGAGTCGATTATTGCTGCGGTGGAGTTGTCAGAAAGATACATAACTGATCGCTTTCTGCCCGACAAGGCAATTGATCTTATTGATGAAGCAGCAGCTAAACTTCGACTAGAGATGGATTCTGTTCCTCAGGCGGTCGATGAATTAGATCGACGCATTATGCAACTGGAGATCGAACGTGAAGCTATTAAACGGGAGAATGACGGGAAAAAGGTTTCCGAATTATCTGAGAATATAGCTAATTTATCTAACGAACGAGATTCGTTAAAGGCAGCGTGGCAGTCTGAAAAAGGCTTAGTAGATCAGGTTAACCAAGAGATACAAAATATTGAAGATTATAAACTTGAAGCTGATCAGGCAGAACGCTCAGGGGATTATGGGAAAGTTGCGGAATTGCGTTATGGGAAAATTAAGGACGCTCAAGATAAAGTTGAAAAGCTTAAGATAGAGCTTTCTGAAAAACAGCAGGCAAGTAGGATGTTGAAAGAGGAGGTTACTGCTGAGGATATCGCTGATGTGGTGTCGCGTTGGACGGGGATTCCGGTAAACAAAATGATTCAGTCCGAGCGTGATAAATTACTTTCCCTAGAAACCGAATTACACAAACGTGTGGCAGGACAAGACGAGGCTATCGAGGCAATATCGGATGCAATACGTAGATCACGTGCTGGACTTAGTGATGCTAAACGCCCCATCGGATCGTTCATCTTTTTAGGAACCACCGGAGTTGGTAAGACCGAACTTGCTAAAGCGCTTGCAGAATACCTTTTTGATGATGAACAAGCGATGGTTCGTATTGATATGTCAGAGTATCAAGAGCGTCATGCGGTTTCTCGCCTGATCGGTGCGCCTCCGGGATATGTTGGTTATGACGAAGGTGGGCAACTTACCGAAGCCGTACGGCGTCGGCCTTACACAGTTGTTTTACTTGATGAGATAGAGAAAGCACATCCTGACGTATTTAATATTCTCTTACAGGTATTAGATGACGGGCATTTAACAGATAATAAAGGACGAGTCGTCAATTTCAAAAATACGATCATTATCATGACTTCAAATACTGGTTCTCATCTGATACAGGAGAATTTTTCAGAATTAAATGAAGATAATCGCGAGGAGATTGTAGCAAAAACTAAAGACGAAGTGTTTTCTTTATTGCAGAAATCGATTCGCCCAGAGTTCTTAAATCGAATTGATGAGGTGATTATGTTTACACCATTAAGCCGTTCTGAGATCGGCGACATCGTACGTATGCAGTTTTCAAAGGTACAAGCGCAGCTTGCAGAACAGGACATTATCATTACAGCATCTGATGAAGCCCTGGACTGGTTGAGTCAATTGGGCTACGATCCTATCTATGGAGCAAGACCTCTAAAACGAGTTATACAAAAAAGAATTCTCAACGAACTTTCTAAAGAGATACTTTCCGGAAAGATATCCGGCGATTCTATAATTGAGCTCGATGTTTTTGATGGACAGTTTGTCTTTCTGAATAAAGGCGACAAGCTTTAATAAAAACGAGCGCTGAAGAGATATTCTATTTCAGCGCTCGTTCCTTTTTACTGACCTCTACTCCTCTGGAATCCGGCGCACAGCGATCGCCCCTAGTAACATAAATAATCCGCCAAGCATTATCCCGTAAATGGCTACATTATTGAAAAATGTTTTAATAATAAGCCCGCCAAAAAATCCACATACAATTTGTGGGAAGGTTATAAAGAAATTAAATATTCCCATATAAACTCCCATTTTTGATCCGGGAAGGCTATCGCTTAGGATAGCATAAGGCATAGTCAATATGCTTCCCCATGAAATACCTACACCGATCATCGGTAAAATCAATAACGTTGGAGAATCAATCAGAAATAGGGAGAGCAGCGAAATTCCTCCGACTAGCAGTGCAAAACTATGGCATTTGACCCTTCCCCATTGGCGAACTAAACGGGGAAGAAAAATAGCGTAAACCGCAGATACGCCGTTGTAGACGCCAAATAATATTCCTACCCAATCGGCAGCCTGTGAATACAATTGGTCTCTGTCACCTTGTTGTTTATAAAAAACGTGGTCTGCAACAGCTGGCGTCATATATACCCACATCATAAACAAAGCGAACCAAGAAAAGAATTGAACCCAGCCTAGCTTACGCATAGTAGAAGGCATCTTTTTAAAATCCTCGATAATAGAGAGTAAGCCGCTTTTCTTTTCTACGGATGCCTGCTGTGTACTCGCTCGCTCGAAAGCTTCTAATTCGCTGGGCTTATATTCCTTCGTGGTGAAGACGGTCCAAAGAACAGAAATTAAAAGTATAATTGCTCCGAAATAGAACGAGTACAAGACATTTTGGGGAACGATTCCTGTTCCGCTGTGGGTCGAGATCTCAAAATATTTCCCAAATAAATACGGCAATGCAGACCCTATAACTGCTCCGATACCGATAAGCACCGTCTGAACTGAAAATCCTAAACTGCGTTGCGAACTGGGCAAATTATCACCTATCAGTGCACGGAATGGTTCCATGGTGATATTTATGGAGGCATCCATTATCATTAACATGCCCGCTCCTACTAGCAAGGGGGGGAATAATGTCGTAAATAGAGCAATATTGGGCATAAACGTCAAAGCGATAGCCGTTAGAACTGCTCCGACTAAAAAAAATGGCCGCCGCCGCCCCAATCTCGTCCATGTTCTATCACTATAGTGACCAACAATCGGCTGCACGAGCATCCCTGTTATTGGCGCAGCCAGCCAGAATAGAGAAAGATGCTCTACGTCTGCGCCAAATATCTGTAGTATGCGTGAGGCATTACTATTTTGCAATGCAAACCCCATTTGAATTCCTAAGAATCCCATACTCATATTTATGATTTGGGACGTTTTTAATATCGGCTTTTCGATGTTCTTTAACATGGATAATTTATCGTGTTAACAATGGTTCAACTACAAGAGGCTTACCATTAAATATAAGACTAATTCGCTGATCTGAATTACTAGTTACCTGAAAATCGTCCTGAGTGATGCGGATCCTAAGTTTCGAGCCTCTAAATTGAACATTGAAGCTATAGCTTTCCCATTGCTTAGGAATAAAGGTATTGAAATGTAAAATACCATCTTTGAGACGCATACCCGCGAAACCTTCCACGATAGAAAGCCAGGTTCCAGCCATTGAGGTAATATGTAACCCGTCTTCGGTATCGTTATTATAATTGTCAAGGTCCAGTCTAGCGGTACGTAGGTAGAATGCATAGGCTTCTTCGTGCTTTCCGAGTCTAGCGGCTAAGATGGCATGTACACAGGGAGATAAGGAACTTTCATGTACCGTTAGTGGTTCATAGAATTCAAAATTAGAACGGATTGTATCAGTCGTATATCGATCTTCCAAAAAATAAAGCCCCTGCAGTACATCGGCCTGTTTAATATAACAAGAACGCAAAATACGATCCCAGCTCCAATGCTGATTTAAAGGTCGTTGCTGTTCATCAATGGTCGATACCGGCGAAAGATCTTTGTCCAAAAAACCGTCCTGTTGCAAGAAGATCCCTCGATCGGTATCTTCAGGATAATACATATTATCAATGATGTGCCGCCAGTGTTTTGATTCTTGATTTTCAAACTGTACTTTGCTCAATACCGATAGATATTCCGCGTTATATTCACGCCGTAGCAATGCAAGGACCTCAAGCGTATATTCCATGCACCAAGTAGCCATGGTATTCGTGTACCAGTTGTTGTTGACATTATTCTCGTATTCGTTCGGACCAGTCACACCAAGCATAACGTAGTTATTCCTATCCCTACTCCAGTTTACGCGCTGGGACCAGAAACGCGAGATAGCTATGAGAACCTCTAAACCGTGCGAGGCTAAATAACTGGTGTCACCAGTATAACGGACATAGTTGTAGATCGCAAAAGCGATTGCGCCGTTTCTATGAATCTCTTCGAAAGTTATTTCCCATTCATTATGGCACTCCTCTCCGTTTATTGTTACCATCGGATATAATGCTGCACCTCCCTTAAATCCTAACTTCTTAGCATTCTCAATTGCTTTTTGAAGGTGTTGGTAACGGTATAGTAACAAATTTTTCGCTACTTCACTACCTTGTGTTGCCATATAAAAAGGAAGACAGTATGCTTCTGTATCCCAATAAGTCACGCCACCGTATTTTTCTCCAGTAAACCCTTTAGGACCAATATTTAATCGCGGATCTTCACCGGTGTAGGTTTGCATCAAATGGAATATGTTAAAACGTATCGCCTGTTGGGCCCCCACGTCTCCTTTTATCTGGATGTCACTTTCTGACCAAATTTTTTGCCACGCGTCGGCCTGTTGGCTTAGTAGCATCTCAAACGAGAGAGCTTTTATGCTCTCTAATTCTTTATAAGCAGTTTCATGGAGTATAGACTGTGGATTATTAGTCGTTGCTAAAATTGCTACGCGTTTTTCGATAGTTAATGTGGCGCCCTTATTTAGGACTCCCTCATACACATGCTGAAGTAGATGGCGGCTTTCCTGCTTTTTAATTTTACTCAGGGGTTCATTATCGATGAAAAAGCTGGTGTGTAATAGCGTCTCCACTTGAAAATTTGTCTTTTTGGTCTCCATTCGAAGCCGCATATCGGGTTCTAAAGATCGATCAAGTTCTATCCAAAATTTTTCATCATAATTGCTGTCTCTGTTCGCTACGTCTCCGTTAAGGATTGAAGAAACTTGTATATCAATATTGCTGTTAAGGACTGTAAGGTTATATTGCAAAGACGCTGTCTGTGTTTTAAACATGTGAAATAGACGAATTGCATTAACCTGAATCTCTATTCCATTCGGCATTTGTGCAACAAATGAGCGGTGTAATACACCTTTTTGCATATCTAACCGACGAGAGAATTTTTTTATATGACAATTTTCTAGATCCAGTTGCTGTCCATTGACAACGATATCTAATCCAATCCAGTGAATAGAGTTGATGACTTTCGCAAAGTATTCTGGATATCCATTTTTCCACCATCCGACCCGCGTTTTATCCGGGTAATATACACCGGCAATGTAGGAACCTTGAAGTGTATCTCCGGAAAACTCCTCTTCAAAATTAGCGCGTTGTCCCATCCTCCCATTTCCAATCGAAAATATACTTTCCGATAACTCGTTATGCGTCCCGGGAAATTCTTCTTCAATGATATGCCAAGGGTCCAATTTTATATTATTTTTCATTTTGTCGTCTAGCTGTATTCTATTTCTGTTAACTCGTCTAACCGCGCGTCATACGAGGTAAGCGTTCGCTCTCTATCCACCGCGATTACATTCATACCCGCGCTTTTTGCTGCTTGAATTCCTGCCTGTGCATCTTCAAAAACTAAACATTTCTCTGGAACGACTCCTAGCTGTCTTGCACCAAGTAGAAAAACCTCGGGATCAGGTTTGGAGCGTGTGACTGCATTTCCATCAACGATCGCATCGAAGTAGTCGATAATGCCTGTTTTGTTCAAGATTAGTTTTGCATTTTTACTGGCCGAACCAAGGGCTATCTTTTTACCGGATTGCTGTAGGTGATCTAACAATTCAATACACCCGGGCAGCACCTCTCCCTGGGTCATTTTGTTTACAAGTTCTAAATACCATACATTCTTTTGTTCTGCATACGCGAATCGCTCTAGAGGTGTCGGTTGGAGGTTGGCCCACCCGAGAATGAGATCTAAAGAGTCCATTCGGCTAATGCCTTTAAGCTGTTCGTTATCAGTGGTAGTAAAATTAAACCCAATGGTTTCGGCAAGTCTTTGCCATGCCTTAAAATGAAACACAGCGGTGTCAACAAGAACACCATCCAAATCAAAAATTATCGCATCGGCCTGTTCAATTAAAGATGTCGTATTCATAGTTATTTTAGCTCAAATACTAATGTTTGTTTGGGTTTAATTGATATAGAATTTGGTACTTTCTGAGTGTCTTTCTCTTGAATATTACGCATCCGGATTGAGTCACCAATCATATTGGAAAAGCGATTAAGTCGAATGTCCTGTTCCTGAGTGCTGCAATTCATCAAGACCATCACTTTCGCGTCCTCGGTGTATCGGAAATAGACGTAAACATCTTGTTGCGGTACATAATGTTTCGTCTTGCCCGTTTGAAGAACAGGATTGGATTTACGATATTGTGCTAGCGTACGTATATGATTGAACATTTCGTTTTCTTGCTCACTGCGGCCTTTGTCGCTAAATTTGTTTACTTTGTCATTGGGAAAACCTCCCTTGAAATCGTCGCGAACTTTACCATCCGGAGCGCTAAAGTTTTTCATTAAAACCTCTGCTCCATAGTATATTTGAGGGATTCCTCGTGAGGTAAGAAGCCAACTCATTGCCGATTTATATTTTTCTATATCTTCTCCGACAACGGAAAAAAACCGATCCTTATCATGATTATCCAAGAAGATTACATTTGATAGTGGGTTTGGGTATAGAAAATCTAATCCTAAAGTTGAGTATAAACGTTCGGCACCACCGTTCTCTTTATTTAGTGCTTCTCCAATTGCATAATTTAGTTGAAAATCAGTCACACCCTCTAGATTTGTATCGACCTGTTGATCGACTTTTTGTCCACCAAGGAAAAATGCTTGACTCGCTGAAGATTGCACCCATGTTTCACCAAAAAAGCTGAACTCGGGAAATTCGTTTCGTATAGCATCGGTCCATGTAGCCATAAATTTCAGGTCATTATAAGGGTACGTGTCAATTCGAAAACCGTCAATGCCAACTGTCTCAATCCACCAAATATGACTTTGTGTGATATATTTTGCAACCAATTCGTTCTGCTGATTCATATCAGGCATCGTGGATACAAACCAGCCTTTCTCCATCAGTTCTTTATCTTGAATCGCGCCATAAGGGTCGAACATTGTTTGATCCTTATAGGTTGTCTGTGTGAATTCAGGCCAGACATGTACCCAATCGGCGAAGGGTTTGTCCAAGACAGTCCAATGGTTTAACCCAACATGATTCGGAACTACATCGTGCACGAGCTTCATTTCCCTTTTATGAAGTTCTTTTGCCAGCTGTTGATAGGTTTCAAGATTTCCGAAGCGCGGGTCGATCTGATAGTTCTCTGTATTAGCGTATCCGTGGTACGATGCTTGTGGCATATCATTGGTTAACACTGGCGTCATCCATAACGCTGTAATCCCCAAATCTTGCAGATAGTCGAGTTTATCTATCACTCCTTTTAGGTCACCGCCGTGACGGTAATACATAGAATCTCTGTTTAAAGCAGTCTCTAATAGTCCTTGAACAATGTCATTTGAAGTGTCGCCATTAGAAAAACGATCAGGCATCAATAGGTAAATAAAATCTGAAGCATTAACGCCTTGGGCTTTAATTTCTGTATTTCTCGCTTTGAGTTGATAGTTTATTGTTTCCACTTTCTCGGTCCCACGGTAAAGGGCTATAGGAAAGCTCCCTGCTTTGCAGTTCGGAGCAATTTTTAGATCTAAAAATAGATAGTTCGGGTTGTCTACACTCCTACTTCTTTGTAATTCTACCCCCTCTACATCTATCTTTACCTGGCATTCACCAATATTTTTCCCGTATAAGATCACTTGCAGCTCGGGATTTTTCATTTCAACCCACCAGTTAAGAGGCTCTATTCGCTGCACGGTTTGCCCTTGAGTGGACACCGTACACACGAATAAAAATAACGATAAAAATGAACGGATAAATTTCTTCTTGTTTTCCATTTATAATTAATTTTTTACCAGCGTATATTTTTCGTTTGTTACGTCAAGAGTAATGCTGTAAGTACCTGCCTCCGCAATTGCTATATCGCCACCTCCTAGGGTTAAGACACCATCGGTAATACCATAATTAGTTCCCCAATCGTTATTTTTACGAAATTTCAAATTTCCTTTTTTCAAGTCAACCGAGGCCCTCCAAGTTTGTGTAGTATTATCATATTTCATCGGGGAATCCATTGTCCAGCCACCTGCAGTCGCATCACCAATTAATCCCCAAGTATGCTGCTTATAGGCTATTGAAAGTGTATTGATGTTTACTGTTACTTCCACGTTTCCCGCCAAGGTCGCTTTAATATCTGATCCACTGTTTAAGGCTAGGATGCCATTTTGGGTTTGGCCGTAGGAATTATCCCAGTTTCTGTCTAGGGTAATTTTGAACATAGAACCAACCTCAGGAAACTGAATAATGCCTGTGTAAATCCCATTACTTGTAGGAGAGATCAAGCTTTCAGCTGTTTCGGGCATCCATCCCTGGTACGCACCGGGTACATATAGATAGCTTATAGCGGCATATGGTGTAGCGGTTAAAGCAGATACATTAGAATATTGTGCTGCTACCGCGGGAGCAATAGTCGACTTTAAACGGACTTCAAGTTCACTCTGGATGTCCACAGGTAACTCGAGAGCTAATAATATTCCATTAAGCTCGAGGGTTGTATAATTAATTTCGCTCGTTCCCGCTGCGAGAGTAATTTCTTTGGCTCCC
>NZ_JABMCQ010000057.1 GCF_013179575.1 Sphingobacterium shayense
ATTGCTCGACCTGGTTGACCCACCTAATGCCATATTTGCTGTCAATGACCGAAAAGCAGTAGGCGCTATCCAGGCTATAAAAAGAGCCGGACACACAGTGGGAAAAGATATTGGGGTTATAGGCTTTACAAACGATCCGATAGCGACGATTATCGAGCCAAATCTCACAACTGTAGAAGAACCTGCTTTTGAAATCGGCCGTCAAAGCTGTAGGCTACTTATCAAACATATCAAGAATTCCGATTTTGAAACACAGGAATTATTATTGCCCTGCAAACTAATCCTTAGAGAGTCCGCCGCTTTCTAATTATGAGAAAATTACACAAATCTTTTCTATGCTCTTTATTTTTGCTTATTTGTCCAAGATCTAAGGTTAGCTCCCCAAAAAGCGTAATACACAATATATAAAAAACAAGGTACTAATACCCAGTATGCTGTTTTCTCGTTTGTAACATCAGCAATCCCTCCGTAAATTAACGGTATAATGGCGTTGCCGCAAAGGCCCATTATTAATAGCGCGGATCCTTGTTTCGCGTGCTCGCCAAGGTCTGCTAATGCTAATGGCCAAATTCCCGCCCAAATTAAGGCGTTGGGTAGCCCAATTAACACCAAAAACCAAATGGAGATGTCTAGCCGTTTGTCAAACCATGTTACCTCCCCGTATACGAGGCAGACAAGTAAAGACAATGACAAACCTAGTACAGCACAAATTTGGAGCATGTTCCGCTGTTTGACAAACCTAGGTATGATAACAATACCCAAAATATACCCAATAATCGTTGCCGTCAACGTATAAGAGGGCAAACTTTTCGCTTCAAGGAGGGTGAGCCCCATTGTTCCTGCATAACCTATAACAGTATCTATGGCGACTACCTGTGTTCCCACATGTAGAAAAATCGCAATTGCTCCTAAGACAAGATGTGGATAGTGGAGCAATCCACCTTTGTTCGAAGTGATTTTATTTTCAGGTTGTTGGGTTTGCACTTCCGGAAGTGGGGAAAACTTAATAGCAAGACCTATTAAAAGAAGTATTATAGCAAGGACTGTGTAAGGGGTTACAACGCGGAGTATTAATTCATCAAGTACTAGTGCTCGTTCGCTATCCCCTAAGGTGGGAATAGTCAGGAAAAGCGCCTGATCTGTAGGACGAAGGACGGCCCAAGAGAATGCTAATGGAGCAAGGATCCCCGCTCCTTTGTTACAGATCCCCATGATACTGATCCGTTGAGCTGCCCGTTCTACATCACCGATTAGCGTAATATAGAGGTTGGCAACGGTTTGCAATAACGCCAACCCCGTCCCCAATGTAAACAACCCCAACAAAAATACACCGTAGGTCCGGCCATAGGCTGCCGGAACAAAAATCAAAGCACCAAGCGCGAGTATCCAAAATCCGATTACGATACCGTTTTTATATCCAACCTTTTTAAGTAAGTAAGACGAGGGCATTGACATCACCAGATAAGAAATGTAGAAGGCGAAGGCGACCAAGTATGACTGAAAATTGGTGAGTTCACAAGCGATCTTAAAATAGGGAATCAAAATAGCATTGACCCAAGAAATGAAACCGAAAGTAAAAAACATCAAGCCCAATATGACGATCGAAACAATCGTTGAATGCGAGTTTAATGTCCGTGAAGGCTTGATGTTTTCCATATTATAATAAGTATGCAGATTCTTTGTCTAAGAAAAAGAATGACGCTGGGTGTTCTTGTAGAATACTTGCTGGATGAAGGTTGGTAACCGATCCGGTTAAACAGTCTTTTACTGCCTGAGCCTTACGCCTGTCTGGCGCTGAACAAATAATCGTATCAGACTTCATTATCTGCTTTATCGACATCGATATCGCTTGAAGAGGTACTTCCTCTAGATTGTTAAACCATCCCTCGCCAAGTTGTTGCATTCGGCACTGTTTATCTAGATTCACAACAACATAGGGCTGCTCGTTGTCAAAATCAGCAGGAGGGTCGTTAAACGCTAAGTGACCATTCTCTCCAATGCCAACAAATGCGACGTCGATTGGGAACTGAAGAATTTTATCGCCCAACCGTTTACACTCTTCTTCGGGATCTGTTTCTCCATTTATCAATACGACTTCAAGCAAGGGGGCAACCTTGTCTAGAAAGCGCTCCGTCAGATATTTCCGAAAACTGGCCTTATGTTCAATAGGCATACCTATATATTCATCCAGATGGAACATCCGCACTTTAGACCAATCGATATCTTTGTCTTCGATTAATGCCTCAATCGTCTCAAATTGACTCGATCCTGTTGCTAAGATTATATTTGCCACGCCTTTTTTTGCTATAGCTTCTTTGATATATTGTCCTGCTAGATCCGCAGCCTCTTTTCCGAGCTCTAGTCTCGTTTCGTTAGTTTGAATTTTCACTTTTTATTCGTTTTTGTTTCTATTTAATTTTCTATAACCTTCGTGTTACCCCCTGTTTGGAGGTTGATATCGTGCACTTTGTTTTCTTTCCATCTTCCCATTGTGAAGTCTGGGACATCGATCGGTTTGGAACCATTGGCAACGGACCATTCGCTCAAAGGACCTATAACGCTCCAAACCGCAGCGTCGTAGACATCCATATCTACCGGCAACCCGTTACGCAAACAGTCGATCAGACGCCAATCCATCATAAAGTCCATCCCTCCATGACCGCCAATACGCTTAGCCAGCTGTCCAATCCTGTTTACGATCTCTGGCGTATATTTATTTTCCAGATCCTTAAGTTGGTCTTCGGTCAGAAAGTCTTCATGCCCAACCGCGATTTTTCCAGGCAGCGGATACTTTTGTGCGAACGCCTTGGTCCCGCTAATCAGATGTATCCTCGAATATGGGCGAGGCGTACTCACGTCGTGCTGTAGCATAATGGTACTCCCGCTCGCGGTAAAAACGCTGGAAGTATTCATATTTCCTCTAAAGTTTTTGCCTGCGTATTCTTTAAAACGTTCATCGGTCTTCGCTAATTCTTCCGCTTTGGGTCCTAAGGAAAAATCCTTTGAAGCCATCGAGGTAAGATATTCTAAACGATTTCCTCTATTAACATTCAGTATCTGACAAATAGGGCCAAGACCATGAGTAGGATATAAGTTTCCGTTACGTCCAGTATTTTCTTTCAAACGCCAGAAATCAAAACGTGCGTCTTCCTCGAAGAAGCTATCCAAAATATCATGTATATAAGCGCCCTCACAGTGAACGATTTCTCCAAAATATCCTTGCCGTGCTAAGTTTAACGTTAGAAGCTCAAAAAAATCATAACAGCAATTTTCTAGGATTACGCAATGCTTCTTGGTTTTTTCTGATGTAGTCACCAGTCGCCAACAGTCTTCGACGGTTGTGGCTGCGGGAATTTCTAGGGCGACGTGTTTACCGTGCTCCATCGCATATACAGCAATATCAGCGTGCAGCGCCCAATGGGTCGCTACGTATATTAAATCAATATCGGGATCTTCACAAACTTGCTTCCACGCATCCGGATCATCCGTATAGATTGCCGCTGGATGTCCCGAGGAGGTAATCCTAGCTTTTGCTGCCTCCGCCTTGCTTTTACGCACGTCACAGATAGCCTGAATTTTAACGCCATCAATACGGCTCATCCGCTCTACTGCAGCGCTCCCTCTATTTCCTGTCCCTATAAATGCCAACCGAACTTGTGGAAGGGGCGGGGCGGCGTAGCCAGACATATTAAATACAGGCTCGTACTTAGCGTTAACTTGCTCTAGGATGTCACTTAGAGCTCCTTTTTCCTCGGCATCTGCTTCGGGTTTGCAACTTACTGGCGCGACCATTCCAAGCCCTGCAAGCGCCGAAAGTTTTAAAAATGACCTTCTATTTGTACTCATAAATAAGATTTAAATTAATTTCTAACTTCATTCTATTATTTTGTGCTTAAGCGCTTCTACATGCTCGTTAAAAGCGTTTATTTCCGCGACCTGCAGCTTGTTTCCTCCGATATCCACAGAGTTTGAAAACGACAGTTCGGCCCGGCTTAAGGATGCCAACAAAGGAACTCCACCCCAATTAAGAAATCCCGGAACGTGTACTGCCATGCTAGATGATTTGGCGTTTTCGACTACATTAGGAAGATCTAGATTTAAAATCGATGCGTCTAGGTCAAGTGCGGTTAGGTCATCGTATAATACGCTATAAAAAAGAGCTGCTAGGGCGAGATCTCTTTGCGCCGAAATACGAATAGATACGGGGGCGACTTGCTCTTTTAGCAACCTGATGAGTGCTCTAATTTCAGCTACCCAGCGGCCCATCAACTGCTCACCCACCCATAAAAAGGAACGCATCAACGTGTGAAACATAGGCAGCCCCTGCTCCTGTTCATCGAGCTGCGGTAATCTTCTTCGATTAAAACCAAGCATATCCACATGGATAAGGCCGGGGGCAACCATTAAATTTTGAGAAGGCTCCGTGGATAGGACAAGGGTGATTTCTTTGCAATTTGAACGGATGTTATGCTCGATAGGAATTGTATAACCATCGTTAGTGTTTAGCCTAACGGCGTTCCCGTCGGGAAACCGCCAATGTTCACTAGGGCCTGTCACTGTTAGGTTATGCTCTATCTTTAAGAGGCCACGTAACAGATTTACGTGGTGTAATCTTTTTATCTGATTCAGTGATAGCAACGATCTATTTACAGCATTTTTGCGGTCGACCAAAAATTCTCGGGTAGTAACGACCAATTTCCGAGATTCAAGAGAGCCCAACACCTGTAAATGTTCCGTTTCCAAACAGACGAAATCATTGTTTGGCTTCTCCATAAATATGTCCAATTTTTCATTTAAAAACGTAAGCATTGCCCGCTGCATCTCTGGCGTGAAATCGTGTTGGGTATCAAACACTTCAAAGCCGAGGTTTTCATTCGCATTCTTAGCAGCAAAATAGTCGGCAGCCCCTTGAACCACCGCTCGCATCTGTCCAACTTCAAATGCAGGGATTTGTTCTTCTTTGGCGGAAAATATTTTAACCGCTCTAGGGGCAATCGCACCGATAACCTCACTAGCCTCAACATGCAGCAGCCCTTCGGGTAAAAGCTCACACATACAATTACTTTCCAAGATATATCCCGAAAATGTGCCAACACTTACCGCGAGCACCGAAGCTTTAACCCGGGGATCAATGGCGCTAATCCACATTGATTGATTTCCTCCTCCACTTGCACCAACCGACGCTATTTTATCCTGCGCAACAACATCGAGCGAACAGAGAAGATTCACCCCTTGCAGATTATCTAACAGCTGCAGTGCTAGCAGCGACTCTCCCGCACATAAAAGCGCTCCCCCCAAATGAGCTCCGTGATATTCATGCTTATGGCCTGTTCCTCGTTCGCCAGCGCCCCATGCATCCATACAAAGCACCACATATCCAGCTCCGACTAAGAGCTGCGCAGTCTGTTGTACAATCTCTCCTGCTTTCCCCCCCTCCCAGTGGCCATGGCTATTTAGTACTGCCGGAAATGGACCATCCCCAGAAGGAACGTAAAGGTTTGCTGGCACATATACGCCCGGCAGGGTTTGAAAAAGGATCTTTCGTATAGAATAGCCGTTAAAGTCAAGAACTCTTACCGTACGCATATCCACCGAAGCTAACCGACCAGCGTCTACGCCGACCAGCTGTTTTAACAGCGAACGCAAATTTTTATCTGTATTCTTTTTTGCACGCAGGTGAAGGGCACGAACTTTCTTTAAAGCCATCCATTGCTGGACCTCGCTAAAAGAAGAGAAGTCACCCGTCGAATTATTTGCTGTGTCTTGATTATACATTTATCTGTGAAAATTAATCGATATCCCACCAAAGTCTAGTTGCTGCATTATCAGGTCCCCCAAGCAATGACCGTCCTTTTTCGAGTTCTTCCAAATTACTTGTTTCTTCGGTCAAAGGATAGGGCATACGATTAATAAACGTACCTCGGGGGAGATCTGGATTTTCCGTTACCAGCACGTTATACATGACTGGGTGCCCCGAACGTCTAAATTCCGCCCACGCCTCCATTCCATCGGGGAAGATCGCGAGCCATTTTTGCACGCCAATCTGTTCCCGCTGCGTCGGCTCGTCCGTAGCCCAAGCAACAGGTGTATCGGACACCGGTACAGAAGCGTGATAGTCGCCTGGTGCACTCGGTGTTTTTTTAGAAGCTATGTATGTACTTATCTGAGCGGGATCTTCTACACCCCACTGCTCCATGCTCACCTGTATACCTTCATTATACAACTCTTTCGCAGACCCACCCATGTTCCATCCGTTTAATGCGCCCTCGGCACGCAAAAAATAAGATTCAGCCGCCCCCATCACATGTTGACGGTTCGTCAGATTCCCTTCAATTGTATTCCCGCTGTACGTCACCCAATAGGTACCTACGTTTGAATTTGCTGGTGATTGGTTTCGAGCCACACCTAAGTCCGTCGTACTCATTCCATTTCGCACGCTGTTAAATTCCCCCGTGGCTATGCTGGGTTGAAAAAAGATGCTTAGTCTGGGATCGGCATATCCTTTTAAATAGGATGCTATCGTCGAACTCATCGCAAATTCGTTCCAAACAGCAACTTGAGACAAGCCATTGGTATCATTTCCGTCAAGAGATTTTTCTAGAGAGGCATTCTGGGAATTATCTTCCATCACCCCGTCCGTAACGGCGGCTTCAGCTTCTATCTTCGCTTTAGTGGGATCAATATCCGAAATTCGTAAAGCGAGTCTTAAGCGTAGCGAATTAGCGAAAGAAATCCATTTTTGAATATCTCCATTGTACATCAAATCGTAACCTTCGTATATTTTGGTCTGTGCAGGTTGCGCTTTCAAAATATCGACTGCACTTTTGAGTTTAACGAAAAAATCTTCATAAATTTTATCCATCGAATCATATGGAATCGTCTCATTGGCTGTCGCTGCCTCAAAGTAGGGAATTGGTCCAAATTGATCGGTCAACCGGTGAAAAGCGTATACCCATAAAATGTTCGCAAGTGCCGCTTCACCGGAACCCTCCTCGACATTTTCTAAAATGCTTTTAAGCTGAGGTGCAGTATCGACATAAACTACTGTCCAAAACCGGCGTTGCCAATCGGGAGTCAGCATATAACGATCTGTACGAAATGAGGTCGTTGTCAAAGCAAAATACTGTGCGTAAATATCTGGGCCTAGATTTTGAACCGTTTGGTAGAACGATCTATTCATAGCCGAGGAAGATTGCGCTTTGGCGAACATAAAAGGTCTCTCCCGTGCACCGACTTCAGTTAGATTATTAGGGTCTTTATTATACTCTTCAAAATCTTTCGTGCAGGAAACGAGCGAAAGACCTATCATCGCTGTATATAGAAATTTCTTTTTCATAGCAATTTAGATTAAAATGATAATTTTACGTTCAGCCCATAGGTGCGCACAGCTGGAGGAAGTCCAACCTCCACTCCTTGGTAATTACCCGCTCCTAAAGCTCCCTCTGGATCTACGGGGTTGTCGATCTTGCCGATTCCAGGAATGTCTAACTTCGATTTCCCTCGATAGAAGAAAAATAGATTTCGTGCCGTTAGAGACACTTGGGCGCCTTTAATTGCATGTTTTTCGGGAAGATTGAATTTGTAGCTTAATGCAAGCTCGCGCATACGTACGTTTGTCATATCGTATGTAAAAAATTCACCCCAAGCATCTCTCCCATTTTGAGAAACTTTTGTCCAAAGTTGCTGCGAGGTTATCGCCGTTGTATTATTTTGTCCCTCTTCCGTTACCGCATCCAAAACCAACCCTCCTTCACGATATTGCTCGGTAAACTCTCCTACACCGAATGCCGCAAGATAGGCCGCCGTTCCCGACACGATTTCGCCGCCAATTCTTGCATCAATTAGGGTGCGTAATGAGAAATTTTTATAGTCGATGGTGTTACTCCATCCGAGCATAGCTTTGGGATTAAAATTCCCTAACTTTTTATTCGTCTCTACAACAGGTAGTCCCTCGGCATCTACAATATATTTTCCTGTAGCTTCATCTTTCATCCAGGTGTGTCCGTAAAGGTCGCCATACTTTTCGCCCTCATTGACAACAACTGTCGCGTATTTGGTGTTGTCAGAAATGTTTGCACGTTTAGTTTTTTCGTGCAGCTCGATTATTTTGTTGGTATTGGTCGAGAAATTCACTGCTGTCGACCAGCTAAAATTTTCATTTTTAACGGGAGATGCGGCAAGCTGGAGTTCAAACCCCCGATTCTCGATGTTACCCGCGTTTATATATTCCCTACTAAACCCGCTAGCCATCGGCAGTGATAAAAACAGTAGCTGGTTAACCGTATTACTTTTATAGTACGTTGCTTCAAATGACAAACGGTCTGCAAAAAATTTCATGTCCAACCCTGCTTCGAAGGACTTGGTCTGTTCGGGTTTTAAATCAGGGATCGCTTTTGTAGGACTTCGGGAAACAAAGCCGCTTCCTGCACCTAGTCCAAATTGATAAAGTTGATTGAGCAGATAAGGATTTGGATCGTTACCAACTTGGGTATAAGATCCTCTAATTTTCCCAAAATAAACCCAATCAGGCATTTTTAACCATTCGTGAAACACAACTGATAAACCCGCTGAAGGATAAAAATAACTATGGGGCGCTTCCAGCGTCGAAGACCAATCATTTCGCGCCGTCAGGTCAAGAAATATGTTGTCGTAAAAACCCAGTTGCGCACTTGCATACACGGAATTTAGTTGTCTAACATAACTATTTACCAGTAAAAACTCAGGGGTAGTAGCCATCATAAGAGAGAACTGGTTAGGAATCGACAAGCCGTTAGCCATATTTTGGAATGTATCATAATTACGTTTCAAAAAACTCGTTCCCACGTTATAGTTCAGCTGGATCACATCGTTAAGTTTATTGTCACCGGTAATCAAGAAATCCAAGTTGTGCTCCCAGTAACGCGTATGCGTTTGATAATACATGCCCCCGGGTCTCACACTTCCAAGGGAGACCGTGCCATCATAAAATGATCCCTCGGCCTTATCAATGTACTTATCAAAACTATAACGCCCCATAATACTTAGCCCATCCATAAGTTCGTAGGAAATGCTACCTAAAGCCGTTATACGGTCCCGAACCTCGTTAACTTCCGTTCGATTTAGGCTCCATAACGGATTGTCGTAGATGGAGGATCCTGACCAATATTTACGTTGTGGTTCCCCATTGGTTGAGTTTATTTCTTCATAATTCCCTAACTCTTCTAGAGTTAAGTCCCGTGGCATGATATAGGCTTCAACAGGAATCCCCATATCTCCCAACCGCGGACGATCATTCACCTTTTGATTCATGTAATTAAGCTTTACATCCGTCTTTAGCTTTGGAATTAACTCGGTATTTACGCGTAAATTCAAACTATTTCGATCGAGTTTGTTCCCTGGGAAAATACCACCGATGTTATTATTCGAATAGGACATATACCCTCTTACTTTCTCCGTTCCACCATAGGTGCTTATGCTGTTGTTAATGGTAGTCGCGTTTTCAAATACGCTGCTCACGTTATCAGCGACTGTTGTTCCTTTGGCTCCCCAGCTTTCCGCTACGTTGGTCCCGGTCCCTCCTCCATTTCCTCGCCCGTAACTATTTTGAAACTTACTTAGCATATTAACCTGATCCAGAGAAATACCCCCGTTATAATCGATTTGATAGCGTCCTTCGCTTCCTTGCTTAGTCGTAATAACGATAGCACCGTTCGCAGCTCGACTACCGTACAGCGCGGCGGCAGAGGGACCTTTAAGAATATTTATCGATTCGATATCATCTGGATTGATGTTAGCCGCTCCGTCGCTTGTTCCATAACTTGGTGTCGTTCCCGATGGTTGTGGGCCTGCGGAATTGTCGTACGGCACACCGTCAACAACAACCAAAGCGTTGTTATTTCCAGAAATAGACTTATTTCCTCGAAGGACCACTCGTACAGCAGCTCCCGGACCTGAGGATGCGGTAGTTACTACTGCGCCGGCGACCTTTCCTGTTAATCCACTCATAATGTTACCACTGTTATCTCGAACATCATTGACTGCATCGCCGGATAATTGCTGGGTAGCGAAGGTTAAGCCGCGTGTTTCACGTTTTATACCCAACGCGGTCACGACCACTTCGCTAATAGTTTCTTGTTTTTGGGCAAGTTGAACGCTAATTGAAGACGAGGATGTAGCACGTACTACGAGCTCATCGAACCCAAGCATTGTTACACGTAATGAGTCACCCGTCGATGCTTCAATTTTAACAACACCGCCCGCAGCACTACTTCCCGAAGAATTTGTTTTAAGATTTGTGACGGTCGCTCCCGCCAGCGGTGCTTGACTCGACTTGTCGAGCACCGTTACTGTCCGTATTGAGCCTTGAGCTTGCGCTTGTAAATAACCGGAATATGTTATAAACAATAAGCTTAGAAGCCCAATTAATCCGAACTGTTTGTGCAAACATTTTCGTATCATAATCGTTGTGGTTTATTTTATTTCGATCAGTGAGTATCATAATCGATCTACCCAAAGAAATAAGATAAACTCAATAATTCCAACGAATTGACCGAGAAAAATAGCGGTAGCGTTCTCGGAAACCGGCAACACGAACCACAACCCATCCCGCTAGTTTCTAAGCAAATAGCACCAGAAATAAATTACAAAACTTGATTGTAATATCTAAATTAAAAATAAATGTCGACGTAATCTAACACCATCCCTCCTTCACAATTCTCCATATCTTGCATACGCCAATATTTACGGTTTTTAGTGGATAAAAACCGCTGTTCTCCCTCTTTCAAGCAGGGTTCCCCGTTATTTACCGATTCCGATTTGGTTTCCACGGTTCCATTAAATATTAGCTCGGTTTTAGAGACAACTTCCAGAGTACCATCTATCTTCAAATAGTCATCGTTTTGCGGATGTCTCTGCTCTCCTGAGATACGATATTTATTGTCTCCGATATGCTCCACTTCTGCAACCCCCAATTCCTCCCAGCTTATCCATTGAAGACTTAAACTATGCTTGCCTTCACGTATTGTAAATTTTGGAGTCTCCTGTTGAGAGGCTTTAGTTCTTAAATTTGAAGAATCTGCAGTCAATCCTGAGTCGATCATTGAATCCTTTGGAGGGGTATTATCCGGCACTATCGGGACACTATCGCTTCCCGGCGGCACGCGAACTGTTTCCTTTACATTCTGCTTGCAACTTATATTAACCAACAGTAACAAAGTGATACTAGCAAACTTCGCGTTAAATCTCATAATAAATCATTTGAACTACCAACAAACAAACCCACTTTTTAGTTTTAAACGAACAAAAACGATACGGTAACCATTGACCAATCCTTGTCGTTTGAAAGTTAGCAACCGTTCGAAACATTATAAATACTTTAAGGTAATTCAGCGGGCAATTTATTCGACAAAATCGACTCCGTATTTCGCATTTTATCTATTATCTTACGGGCTCATATACCGTCAAATCAACTGTTTTTTTCCTTTATTTCTTTACAAACGAAAAAAAATAAATAAATTCCTGATTCAGCAGCAACAAAAAGAGTAAAAACAAATAAATAGCTGATAAACAGGATACTAAGACAACAACAAACCAAGCACAAGCATAACTAATAGTTAAGAAATGACCAAAATTTAACCATTCATTAATATTAAACCTGTTGTTTTTGTATTTTTTTTGTAATTTAGGGTACTATGAAATTTGTAGAAATAACAAAAGACAAGCTCATTTCAGCGAAAGCGGATGGCTTTAATGCGATTGTAACATCTTTAAATTCAGACCCATTTAATCCTACTTGGTTCTTTGAAAAAGTACCCGTAGGAAAGTTCCAAAAGTTTCAAGATGAGATAGCTAATCACTACCAGATTTGTTACCAAATCTCCGAGGCGATTGAGACCATTGACGAATCACCTTTTATTGGTAAATTAAAGATAGAGAACTAGGGAGCAACAGCTCCCTAGCTCGTTATATCTGTCTGTTGACCTATTGGATACGCTGTTCCAATATTTGTTTCGGGAGGGTATTAGTATGCCTTACTTTGCCTAAACTCGGCCTACAAATACATCATCCGACTTGAATACTGACCAAAGGACTAAAATCTAATGCAATCCTCTTGATTTCAAATAGTTAATCAACAATTCGGGTCTATCGGTTTGAATAATGCGTGCACCCAGCGTATCAATTAAAAAGCCATATATTTTCGCTGGATCCTCGACAGCTCTATCATCATCTAAGCCCCCTGAGAGGGAAGCCCATAACGAGTTGTACCATATTAAGCTTCGGCCTTTTAATATGGGCTTAATTTTACGAGCGGCAGTATGAGTAGTATCTTTATAGGTGAGCTCAAAGGCAACAGGTGCAAGCTGGTCATCAAGCGTTAAAACCTTGTCAATCGCCCCCTGTTGATCGATATTTACAATAGGCATATATAATACGTCTCTCAAATACGGGCCAAACTTTTCGGCGACGGTTAGCGCATCCGCCGACCCTTTCATGATGATTTGACTTGTCGTTCCCGTGCGCTGCAACATGGGGTATATCTCATCAAAATAACGGTCCGCTTTATCAAGGTTCACCAATACTTTATCTTTTATTTCCAATAAAGCTTCCTCTAATGTTGGAATACGTTCTCTGGTTATAACGTTCGCTCCATTTCTTAAACGAAGTTTTTCGAGCTCTGCATAAACGGTCTCCGATACTTTTCCTTTTCCTGATGTTGTTCGATTAAGCGTCGCATCATGCATCAATACGAGCACGCCGTCCTTCGTTCGTTGGACATCCAGCTCAAGGATATCAACCCCCATGGCAATAGCGCTACGTATAGCACCCATTGAATTTTCTGGGAAATTTCGCCAGTCGGCTCGGTGGGCTACAACAAACACCTTATCGCTATTTTCTTTGAAGAGTTCAGCACGCAAGCTTTCTCCCTTTCCTTTATCATTTGATTGTTGCGCAAATACGGGTTGAAAAAAGCTAATAGCGGCTGCAAATAGCAGATGGCTCAACAATGAATATTTCTTCATGTTATTTTTTATAATAATCGAGGCTGACCTCCCAGTCTCTATAAAAATCAAATTCTCCTTGCTGCCAAACATCGCGGTTTTATATTATCGTCAGATCACAACAATATTAACAAATCATGAAATTATAAGTCTCAAAATTTGGCGCATGACATGTTTATATCAGTTTGCTTCCCGTGGGGCTGGCGACGGAAAGTCTCGGTTAAAAATAACTATTTTTTTCAGCACTACCTTAGTTTAAGTCCCATTACTCGACGTTTTAAAGCAGAATCAGCGTAAGAAGATCAAATCAACAATAATCAAATAAGTATTAATAAAAAATCTTATATTAGTTAAATCAATTAACAATTACCTAAATTCATGAAAAGAACTGCTACGTTCGTTTTATTTATTATTGCTGTTATTCACCTTCACGCACAAAATAATGCGGAAATAAAAGGAAAAATATTTGACGCTGAGTTAAACCCCTTGGAAAAGGCAACAGTTTCGATAGTTTCCCAAAGTGATTCTCTAGTCCTTAGCTATGCTTTAAGTGACAAAAAGGGAAACTTTGAGCTTGTTCGCGTCCCCACGAAGAAAGCTCTAATTTTATATATTTCACATGTGAATAGCACGCCCTTTGAGAAAATGATCAATTTAAAACCATCGGAAACACTCGATCTCGACTCGGTTATTATGGGCGGGAATCTAATAGAAGAAGTCTTGGTTACCAGTGTGGCTCCAATCCGGTTAAATGGTGATACGCTTGAATATAAAGCTGACTATTTTAAAACGCGGCCCAACGCATCGGTCGAAGATTTACTTAAGCTCCTACCAGGTCTACAGGTGAACATTGACGGCACGATACTATATCAGGGAAAAGAAGTACAAAGTGTCAGAGTAAATGACAAAGATTTTTTTGTTCAGGATCTTAAGATCGCTACGCGGAATCTAGATGCTTCATTGATCGACGTGGTGCAAGTAATTAAAGACAAAGGAGAATCCAAAAGAGAGGTATTAGACGACTCTGATTTACCCATCGTCATCAACTTGAAAATGAAAAAAGAATTTTTAAAAGCAAATTTCGGAAAATTCTATGGAGGAGCTGCAACTCGAGACCGTTACGAGTCAGGCGCTTTGTTAAACGCTTTTCGCGACACATTGCAAGTAAGTTTCATTGGTTTTGCCAATAACATTGGCAGGGAAGGTTTCAACTATTCAGAACTCAGCGAATATGGCGGCTACGGAAGAGCGGAAAACAACAACACGATATATTACTCGTATGGTGGATTAACCAACAAAGCCTCGGCCGGGATAAACATCAATTATGATATTGCCAAGAAACTCAAGACCAATATTCTATATAACTATGAGTTCCGAAATAATTTCAACGATGGAGATTCTTATTCGAACAGCTATTACGATGACATTCAAGAAGAGTCATCCAGTCAGAACAATCACGAAAGGAAAGATCAAAAGCATTCCGTTCGCGCATTTTTCCGATATCAAATCGATACCACGTCGCTAGTTTCTTTCGATGGAAAGTTGGATAACAATTTAGGAAGAAATCTGTCGAACAACAATTTTGCCAGTTCGCGGAATAATAACACTCCCGTCCGTGAAGGAAATTCGTCATCGAGCTCGTCAAACAGCAACCTAGATTATAACCAAAAGATATACGCAGAAAAAAAGTTCGAAAACAAATGGCTTTTATCGTTCACACAAAATATAAACCGCCAAGAAAGGAATCGCGAAAACAACAATACGTCTTTAACACGCTATTATTTAGATAGCGATAGCCTGTTTAACAGGATGAACATTACCACTACCAAGGGAGAAACTCTCAAGCTTACTAATAACCTTAATCTGCAGATGCCATTAGGAAAAAAGGTCCTAGTCGACGTATATACTTCACAAAGCTACAGGAAGGACACACAAACGGAGGATATATTAAACAAAGTAAATGCGGATCAGTTTGAAAACCGAGCGGACGCAGCAAACAACAAGGGACTGAAAACGCAAACCTATTCTATAGGTACACGCTGGCGAATACAACCGGTCGCCAACTTGACGGTCACAGCGGGATTGAAATGGTTTGGCCTACACAACCAATTTGATTATCACCAGAAATTACAAAACAGAAGCAATCAACATGATTACTGGCTACCGGATGTCGACATCCGTTACAAGGGAATCGGGCTCGGTTACAACCGGACTGTTAACCCGCCGTCGTTTTATCAGATCGTTGTCGTTAATTCGGATATTTCACCAAATCACATCGAGTACGCTAGCCCCTATTTTGAAAACCAGACAACAGATAGATATTCCCTACAGTATAATAAGTACTTTAATAAACCTAAAATCAATTTTTCCTTCTACGTAAGCTATTCAACAGAAGATAATGACGTGGGATATGCCAGGACATACGATACCGAAACCAGCTTTTCAACCAGCCGAAATTACCAAGCCGGGCGTTCCGAGAACTATTATGGCACGGCAAATTTTTCAAAAACCTTCGTGCAGAATAAAACATGGAAGCTCTCTTATGCAATTCGAGCATACTCAAATAGTATGCAATCCTACAGCAACATAAATGGGGAAGAAAACCTAGCTACTCGAATCTTTGGAAACCTAAGTAATTCGTTAAATTTATCGTATAAAGATTTACTGACATTCAGTCCTTCTTATGGAATGGGTATGGACAAAACAACATTTAAAAATAGATCTGTCAATTTTCGAAATATCTCTAGCAATGAGCAAAATCTTGGTGCTAGTTTGCACATCCATAATATTAGGAAATTTAAATTAGAGACTTCGTACACACTAAAAAACCAGATAGCAAGTCTTAATAATGACCGACAGAATTTGCACTTAGTAAACGCGTCCCTTTACTATCCAATACTCGGCAAAGGGGAGTTAAAATTTTCAGCTTTTGATATTTTTAATCAAAACATTGCAAGTTACCTTTTTTCAGGGTCGAACTCTACAACTTATTCAAACCAGCTCAGCCTGCGTCAATATTTTATGCTGGGAATAGTGTACAAATTTCTAAAAACCGCTGACAAATAGAACCTAAACTCTTCGATAACTAAGACGATCACAATACACCTGTACGAACTAGTTTGCCGTCGAAGATCAAACTAGTTATAGATTAAGTATTTTTCCCGCGTTGCTTTATAGGCCTTCAATCCAGGTTCCCAACTCTTGCGGATTTGCTCTTCAGACAAGCCTGACTCAATTTGCTTTTGAAGTGTATCTCCACCGGCCAATTTATTGAACACAACAATCTCTTTACTCTGCCGAGAATCAAAAAAGATTGCTTGGTTTGGATACCTGTTATACATATCAATGAGCCAGGAAAGATTAATTTTCTTTTGAGCGCGAAGTTCTTTTAAATCCACATTGCGCAAATCAATACCGAAGCATTCATGATTTAGGTAGATCGGTGTTGCGCTCATCTCTTTAATACTTCTAGGCGTAAATGAAAACTCATATATCCCTTTAAGAGCGGGCGCCCCGATTACGGTAAATGGAAACAATGTCCCTCTCCCCTCGCTAAGAACCGTTCCTTCGAAAAGACATGTGGAAGGGTAAAGAAGCACCGATTGATAGGTGTTGATATTCGGAGACATGTTAACGGGGGGAATGTATTCCATATCGTGTGTATAGTTGGCAACTGGAATCACCTTAATTTTGCATTGGACACCTCCTGAAAGCCAACCTTCTCCGTTAATCATCTTGGCATATTCCCCTACCGTCATTCCGTGTGTTACAGGAACAGGGTGCATACCGATACCCGATTTATAATTCATGTCTAGAATTGGGCCATCTATAAAGTACCCGTTTGGATTAGGTCGATCTAAAATCAAAAGCTCTTTGCCGTTTTCAGCGCAGGCTTCCATCACGCGATGCAACGTACCTAGGTATGTATAATAACGAACACCAATATCTTGGATATCGAATACCATTAGATCTACGTCTTCCAACATGGCTTTAGTCGGCTTGTTTGTTTTTCCATACAGGGATACAATTTTAACCCCGGTAGCGGGGTCGATCGCGTCACCCACAGTGACTCCTGCACCGACATCGCCGCGGAAACCGTGCTCGGGTCCGAAGACCTTTATGACATTCACACCTAATGCGACCAAACTATCAACACTCGACTTATCACCGATTATAGAAGTCGGGTTAACGACCATCCCAATCCGTTTGCCCTCAAGATAGTCGAGGTATTGGTGCGTTTGATCCGCTCCAGTGCGTATCTGCGCGACAGCAGATTGGACAAACATTAATGTCGCGGTAATAATGGTGAAAAAGTGGTTTCTCATAGCATCAAAATTAGGTTAATATAGACATATTAGTTAGATATCCACACGTAATTACGCGGATCTAAATCAAACCTATCAGCTAGCAAATTACAAACAAATCAGTTCTTCTAGCAACCCGCTGATTGATTTCATGCAAATGTATCAAGATTCTGGAATCAAATATTCAAACCATCCCGTTAATCGTCAAGACCTTTTCCACTTAAAATACGTTGATAATTTTTCTCAATTCTTGCGTCCCGCGTCTTCGCCTGTTTAGCCTGATTGAAATAGTATAAGTATGCTTTTCGCCGGCCCGGGGTCAGTGTATTAAAAGCACTGTTTAACTCCTCATCTTCCTCCAGAGCTTTACGGAATTCCTCTGGAACAGGATAATCAGAGGCCTTTTTTAATTCTACTTTCTTCCCCTGCTTTTCGAGTTCAATCGCATGTGCTACGAACTCTTTAATTTCAGCCGCTAGATGCGCAATCTGATCTACTGAAGAAAACCGAAGCTGTCTAGCAGACTGAACGTTCTCAGTCTGTTGGATCAAAAGATGCTGCGAATCATTCAGTAGTGCTCCCTTATGAAACAATAGTGCACAATAGTTTTTAAATCCGTGAATAAGAACAACATTTTTCCCGTTGAATGTATAGCAGGGATGCATCCATTTAAAATCTTCGACTAGAGAATCATTCTCTGTAATGATTTCCCTTAACAGGCTAAATTCCTCTCTCCATTTACCTTCATTTTGAAAAAAAATATCTGCTTGAGTATCCATAAGTGTATTGCTAGATTTAAAACGGCGATTATGTTAGTATACTAAATTACGATAAAATTACCTAAACAACATAGGTGTTAATATTCTATCCCATTTTAAAATTTTTACATAATTATAAACAAACGAGAAATTCAGCATTAATTAACAAGACGCGCACAATAGATCCGTTTGTCTATTTCAGTAGCTCACCTATCATCAGCATCAAATTATCTACCAGTAAATTCTTCCATATTTAATGATTGTCAAGCCTAATGACAGCACACGCCTAGAGATGGCAATATCGTATAATAAAAAGGCAATACTTTACAATATTATTCATTTGGTTTTGTGTTGATTTGTCATAGCAATTTTCATTAGTTGTTAAATGGGATGTAGGGAAACGTTTTTCACAAACCCCATTTATGCTATTGTTACGCGACACCAATTTTTAAAACTAACCAATTAAAGATTAAAAAACAATAAAAGTAAGGGTTTTGATCATTTCGTAAATATTAATGTAGCCATCACGCGCAACTATACATTATTAACATACGATACTAGGATTCCGACTTTTCAAACCGAGGTAATTGTAAACGAATAAATTTTTTTTAGATAACCACCAGTTTTTATAACCTATTTACAAACACAATTTTACACCTATGAATTATCACTATGTTAGGAGAAAATGGCTTTTGAAAAGAAGGCTTCACTTTTTGTGCCTATTGGCTGCTTGGGCACCGATCTCCGCGGTCGCATCAAGGTTACCTGCAGATTCGTTATTACATTCAGTAAACTATGTGGGAATAACCGGAAAGGTGCTGGATCCCGAAGGAAAACCAGTCGTCGGTGCTACCATCATGGTTAAGGGGACGAAGGCCGGGGTTAAGACCGACGAAAATGGTATTTTTAACATAAATGTGCCAGAATCGAACGGTGTAATCGTTGTAAGCTATGTAGGATACAAAGTTCAAGAAATCAACGTGCTCGGACACACCTCGGTAACTATTAATCTAGAATATACAGATGCTATCGATGAGGTCGTTGTAACCGGATATGGTCAAAAAAAACGTTCTGAAATTGTTGGATCTATCGCTACGATCTCTGGTGAAGAGTTAATGGATATACCATCACCGAATATTGCTGGCGCGTTAAGAAACAGAATCGCGGGTTTGGGAGTCAGTCAGGTTTCCGGCAAGCCTGGATCCTCAATAACATTGAATGTACGAAATGCATCAACCAGCTCGCAAGGTAATACGATTGGTGCCACTGCGGAGCCTCTGTATATTATTGACGGGATATCGATGCCTAATAGTGATGCTTTTGATAATTTGGATCCCTCAATGGTGGAAACAATCACAATTTTAAAAGATGCGTCCGCTGCTATTTATGGAGCAGCAGGCGCGAAAGGAGTTGTTTTGATAACCACAAAACGAGGTAAACAAGGAAAACCTAGCATAAGTTACAACGGATATGTAGGAATATCTGATGCGGCAAAAGTTCCGGATATGTTGTCGCCGTACGATCATGCTACATTGCTAAATCAAGGGAATATTGTCGGCAATAAACCGGCGTCTGAATTCTTTTCTGCAGCAGATTTAGAACATATCAAGGGACTAAATTACAAGAGCTGGTTTGATGAATTATGGAAACCGGCCTTAACACAACGACACAATTTAAGTATATCGGGAGGATCCGATAAAATTACGTTTTTTGTAGGGGGAGGTTATCAAAATGAAAACGGCAATTATAAGGGATTAAAAATCGATAAATACACTATGCGGAGTGGATTAAACGCGACTATTTTACCTGGATTAAAAGCTGATATTGCATTTAACGTCGATCACAATATTAACAAATCGAACAATGACTTGGGGAAAGAAAACGACGCAGACTTTTTCCGTTCAATTATCACTGTCCCAGGCTGGGTTCCTATAAGTATTGATGGAAAACCTGTAGATTACGGAACAAATCCTTTAGCATTATTAAATTCTGGATATTTTGATCACCGCAAAAACTCGGGTTATAGAATAAATGCGAGCCTAAACTATCAACCTGCGTTTCTCAAAGGCCTTTCCGCTAAGTTTCAAATCTCTCAAGGAGGGAACTCTGGAAGCACTCGGTTATATAAGTCTCCTTATGATGAGTACAACTTTGAGATGACCGGAGACAGCAAACGATTCTATACGAATCAGCCAGCATTAACTAATCCTGTTGTCTCTGTTGTAAGCATGGAGAATGCAGAAACCCGAGCGGGGCAATCGCGAGGAAACAGCTATCAAGGCTTCTTAACACTGAATTATAGCAGAATCTTCGGCAAACATTCTACCGATCTAACACTAGGCGGAGAGCAGACTAGAAACTATGTCGAAACACAATCGAATATTTGGGTCGGACAATTGGTGCCAGAAGTCGAAGATCCGTGGGCATTCGATGTGAACAAAACGAATCAACCTATCCGTACGGTCACCGAATCAACGAAACGATCGTTCTTCGGCCGATTCAGCTATGATTATGCTAAAAAATATCTAATCGAAGCTGTTGGTCGCTTGGATGCATCGTCAAATTTCGCAGCCGGAAACCGCTGGGGATTTTCGCCAAGTATTGGCGCTGGTTGGATCATAAGTAATGAGGACTTTTTAAAGAACAATTTTTCCTTTGTCAATTTCCTGAAACTAAAAATTAATTACGGTATTACAGGCGATGATCGCGTTGCTTTTCGCCTTTGGCAAGAGCGCTATTTAGTGGGACTAAATGACGGTTATCTATTTGGAAACAACAACGGCATCGGGTTAAACCCCTCCGTGTTACCAAATCCGAACATTACTTGGGAAAAGAAGCAAACTTTCAACGCCGGTTTAGAGGCATCTCTATTTGAAAATAAATTGGACATCGGCGTAGAAGTATTTCGCAATTTTACATTCGACGGATTCGATGGAGGAATCGACAAACTATACCCAATGTATGCTGGTTTTAAGTCGGCAACGGTAAACTATCGAGAAATATATAACTGGGGATCAGAGTTCACTATAGGCTATAAGACGCAGCTGGCAAAAGATCTTCGTTTAAACGCAAGTGTGAATTTCGGATTTGGCAACTCTGTAGTGGCACGGGAACTATACAATCCAAACTATTTACCACTTATTATTGGAGAAGATATCATTCGAGTGGGGCTAGATCCGCGTATCTATAGTAGCAGTAATGAAGGTTTAATCGCAATTGGTATGCTTCGTACTCAAGCAGACGTAGATGCGTTTTTAATCAAAAACCCGAATTATAATTTCAAGGGTAACGTACCGCAGCCCGGCTGGTTGGTCTATGAGGACAAAAATAACGATGGGATAATCAATGAATCGGACATGGTCCCAATGTATGATCATGCTTACCCTGTACTGGCAACAGGAATAAACTTAGGGTTGACGTATAAAGATTTCAGCCTTAGCACAAATATAAATGCGCGATTCGGGGGGAAAGTATTCTACGACAGTCGTGCTGTGACATCGGCTTCGGCGACAAACAACGTATTAACGATATGGCGTGATCGATGGACTCCGGAAAATCCTAATGAAGGCAAAATGCCTCGATATGACGACCCGTCCATTGGAGTAAATTCAACATTCTGGGCGGTTAATGGTACAATGATCCGCATTAACAATATGACTTTAAGCTACAAATTACCACAGGCGTTAGCGACTCGGTTCGGTATGGGTGGTGCTCGGGTATTAGCGACAGGAAATAATCTATGGCCATTAGTAAATCCGTTAAAATACAAAGATCCATATACATCTAGTGCATACGATTATCCGACAATACGAACTATTTCCTTAGGTGTTAGTATTAATTTATAAATCAAGGAATCATGATCAATAAAAAACTAAAAATTCAAAATATTCTATTGGCTTTTCTATCCATTACGTTAGTATCAAGCTGTATAAACAAAAACGAGTTCTTCGAATTAAAAGATCGCTCAGGAATTGACGCTGCTATTTGGAGTACAGAAGGGGCCGTGGAGATGCATTTACGAGAAACATATGACATGTGTGTTCCTCGCTTTCCCTTCCAAGATACGTATGATCGTTATCCGATTCATCTAGCGAGCGATGAAAATCTTTTTTCAGGGAGCGATCAATGGGCTAAAGCTGCTTTAGGAGTTCAGGGCGTCCTTGCCAATAATGATGTGCGCTTTGTGGGAAATAAATACCAAGGAAATAACTTTGGGGACAATCGATATTTTGATATCGCTCGTTGCAACAATGGGATTACTTACATTCCTGAAGGAACGATGTCTGAAGATATAAAAGACAGATTTTTAGGTCAATATCATGCATTAAGGGCTATCACCTATTTCGAATTAGCAAAAGTATATGGTGGTGTACCTCTTGTACTAGAGCCACAAACACCAAATACCTTAGATGTTGGGGGGCGGGCAAGCGCGAAAGCCTGTTTCGAACAAATCATTAAAGATCTGGATCTCTCTATGGAGTATCTACAACCCTTCCAGTGGAGTGGCGATGATGCGCAAGGAAGAATATCATATGAAATTGCTGCCTGCCTTAAAGCTAAAGTACTATTATATTGGGCCAGTCCGCAGTTTAATCCTGCTAATGACCCCAAGCATCCGTATGACGCATCCCGTTGGCAGAGCGCTTTGGTTGCGAGCAAAGCCGCTTATGATATCTGTTTGGCCAACGGAAGAGCTTTGATGCCTGATTATGCAAAAATTTTTCAGACCGAAGGAGCAAATAACACGGAGGCTATTTTAATTCGATCTTATTCAAGCACCATTGAAAGAAGAGGTCATAACACAGAAAACAGGGTCCGTCCTTCCTCGGAAGGGGGATCTCCAAATGCGGGTTTTATTCCAACATTAACTATGCTCAATGCCTATGACATGAAAGACGGTAACCCGATTGATTATGCCGGAAGCCAATCAAGCTATACATACGATGCAACTATGTTTTGGCAGAACAGAGATCCTAGGTTTGAAGCCACATTTGCCTATAATGGAAGCATGTGGCCACTAAGTGGAAAATCCAATAGGCAACAATGGACATACGTCAACGCGTCGGGAGAAA
>NZ_JABMCQ010000058.1 GCF_013179575.1 Sphingobacterium shayense
CAACGGGACTCATCGCCGAAGCACAGGACAAATCAAAAAATCCATTTGGGCTTGTATATGGTGATGCTATAAAGGAAAATCTAAAGGGGAAAGTGAATATACATCCGGTTAGCTATAAATTAAACGGAATTGATATTGCAGCAAACGTATATACTCCGGCTAACTATGATCCTTCGAAAAAATATCCAGCCGTAATTGTAGCACATCCCAATGGCGGGATCAAAGAACAGACTGCCGGCCTTTATGCACAGCGCCTGGCAGAAGCGGGCTATATTACCATTGCTGCAGATGCCTCCTATCAGGGAGCCAGCGGTGGCGAACCCCGCCATACCGACAAACCCCAGTTCAGAACGGAAGATATCCATGGCATGGCAGACTATATCGCTGGTTACGCTGGTGTCGATCCTACCCGTGTCGGTGCGCTCGGGATCTGTGGCGGCGGGGGGTATACCCTCAAAGCAGCACAGTCTGATAAACGGCTAAAAGCTGTCGCTACACTGAGCATGTTCAATTCCGGTGAAGTGAGACGAAACGGCTTTCAAAACTCACAGCTGAATACCATTGAGCAACGGTTGAAACAGGCATCAGATGCACGGGCGCAGGAAGCTGCAGGCGGTGAAATCAAGTATTCTGGTGTAGCCAGCATAACCGATGAGGAGATAGCCAAAACTCCTACCGATCTCTATCGGCAAGGGTTTGAATATTATTATCGGACACACGCCCATCCGAATTCAACATTTTTATATACAACCAGCAGCTTGATGGATCTGATGACATGGGATGCGACCGATGGTATTGAACTGATCGATCAACCCTTGTTGATGATGGCTGGAAGCAAAGCGGATACCAAATATATGACCGATGAGGCTTTTCCAAAGGCAAAAAATGCAAAAAACAAAGAGCTCTTTTTGCTCGATGGAGCTACGCACATTGAAACTTACTGGAAAAAGGAATACGTCGCAAAAGCTGTAAATAAATTGGTTGAGTTTTATCACCAGAATCTTCAATAAAAAATTCAATATACTTTTATTATGAAAAAATTATTGCTCGGACTATTTTTTGTCCTATCCGGAATTCAGATCTCAGTTGCGCAATCGGCAGCTGACACGGAAATCATCAAACTTTCAAAAGATAAGTGGCAATGGATGGCCGACAAAAATGTCGACCCATTGGACAGTCTTTTTCATGAAAAATCCATGTTCGTACACATGGGCGGCTCCTGGGGAAAACAAAGGGAACTGGACGTCATCAAAAGTGGCGGTATCTGGTATAAAAAGGCGGATATCCATGAAGTGTCCGTCAATATCATAGACAACACGGCCATCCTACTCAATAGGATAGACCTGCTAGCTGTCGTTGGTGGCAACGAGGTAACCAATCCCTTTATGGTGACGGAAGTCTACGTCAAGCAAAATGGCACTTGGAAACTCGGTTCACTGACTTTCAGTAAACTGCTTACTCCTGGAAATAGATAACCCTAAATTTGAGCAATGAACATGAAAAAGGCCATCATTGGAATTTTCCTTCTTTATAGTTTTGGTTTACTGGCACAGACCAGCAGTGAGAACACTAATGCTACAAATACACCTAAGGTGCAGATAATTTCTGGCATTTTACAGGGAACTGGAGACGGTATTGTGGAAGCCTTTAAGGGTATTCCTTATGCAGCATCCCCAATTGGAGCATTGCGCTGGCGACCACCACAACCGGTCAAGGCATGGCAAGGTATTCGGGATGCAAGTAAATTTTGCGCCGATTGCGCACAGGCATCATGGCCGAGGTCAAACGATAAAATAAGGGAAAATACTTCTGAGGATTGTTTATTCATAAATCTCTGGAGGCCCACAGTAATTAAGAAAGGAAAAAAGCTTCCTGTTATGGTGTGGATTTATGGCGGAGGATTTGTTGGAGGGGGAAGTTCTTATGCAACAACAAATGGTGAAAATTTTGCCAAACAAGGTGTTATTTTGATAAGCTTTAATTATCGTTTGGGAAGGCTGGGTCACTTTGCCTTTCCTGCCCTAACAGCCGAACATCCCCAAGAAGCTAAAGGAAGTTATGCCTACATGGATCAGATTGCAGCATTACAGTGGGTAAGGGACAATGTAGCATCTTTCGGAGGAGATCCGGAAAATGTAACGATTTTTGGAGAGTCCGCAGGTGGAGTTTCCGTACATTCACTTTTAACGATACCATCGGCAAAAGGGCTATTTCATAAAGCAATTATAGAATCTGGCGGTGGCCGTGACGGTGTTCTTACCGGAAGACCTATTGGAGAGGAAAATGCCGATCCTTATTATCCCATCTCTGCGGAAACTATCGGCGTTAATTTCGCGCGCAAGCATGGAATTGAAGGAATTGACGCTACCGCATTGGTCAAACTGCGTAATCTTCCCGTCGAAGCAATTGTAGATGAAGGACAGGAAAATGATCCTAAAAGTGGAGCTATCATTTATCCGGGTCCAATCCTTGACGGAAAACTTGTTATTGAAACCGCAGAGGATGCTTACAAAAATGGAAGACAGCCCAATATACCCCTGATTATTGGTTCCAATAGTGCGGAAGTGCCAGCAGGATTTGTAAATGCGCAATCAAAAGAACAGCTCTTTTCCAAGTTTGAACCTCATAATCGTGAGGCGATGGATGTATATGATCCCGAAGGAAATAGAACTTTACCAGAATTACTGACCATGGTCAATACCGATAAAGTCTGGGCAGAACCGGCACGGTTAACCGCTAGGGCATTTTCCAGAAAGGGAGCCAGCACCTACAGCTATCTGTTTGACTATGTACAGACTGCACTCCAGCAACAGTTTGTACATGGAGCTCCACACGCCTCAGAGATACCCTATGTTTTTAATACAATTTCCAGCAGAGACGGTACTGATCTGACCGAAAAGGACAGAAAGGTAGCTTCAATGATGAATACATATTGGGCAAATTTCGCAAAAACGGGAAACCCAAATTCAAAGGGTCTACCCAACTGGGAAAAATTTAATGAGAAGAAAGACAATCTTTTGGCAATCCGTAGGGATGGTACGGCAGTTTCAGTCCCTGACCCTAAAAAGACAAGACTGGATGTCATAGAGAAAGTTACTAAAAACATAAAATAATGATGAAGAAACAACAATTTATTATAGCATTTATACTGATCTTATTTTGCCAATCCTACACGTTATACGCAAGCCAAGCTCCTACTGGCGATCCGCTAAGTAAAAAAGAAAGTAGTCTTGTAACTATAGCGGCTACTACCGCCAAAGGTGACCTGACAAAACTAAAAGACGCACTCAACAAAGGGCTTGATAGCGGATTGACAAGTAATCAGATCAAGGAAAGCATCATACATCTATATGCCTATGCCGGTTTTCCCCGCAGTATACGCGGGTTGCAGACCCTGATGGCCGTGCTTGAGGAACGAAAGGCAAAAGGCATCAATGATCCAACAGGTGCTGATGCATCTCCTATTCAAAATGACCAGCCAAAATATGAACGTGGAAAAGCCATTTTGGAACAACTTACTGGCGTACCCGAAAAAGAGCCAAAGACTGGTTATGCTGCTTTTGCCCCGACTATTGAAATATTTTTAAAAGAACATCTATTTGCGGATATTTTTGAACGGGATGTCCTTACCTACGCTGAAAGAGAACTGGTAACCATCTCGGTATTGGCCTGCCTAGGCGGTGTGGAACCGATGCTAAAGTCCCACTTAAACATTTGTCTGAATGTCGGCCTTACATCAAATCAGCTCAACCAGTTTACAGTTATCATAGGATCAACCATCGGAAAAAGCGAAGCTACCACCGCAAAGAAAATTCTGGATGATGTTCTAAACAGTAAAAATTAAATAATTATGATCGCAAAAATCAATTTGAAAAAAAATATTAGTCAGCTATACGTACTCGTTCTCACAATGGGAGTAATTTCCTGTAATGATATTGACAGCCAAAAATCTAAGAATAAAACAGATGTAAATACAGTATTTCCAAAAGGAGAAAAAATAACCAACAATAATTTCGTTGGAACAGTCTGGCTCAATTATTTAGTTGAAACTGATTCAACCCATAATGTCAATATAGGTTCCGTGACATTTGAACCTGGGGCAAGGACAAACTGGCACTATCATAAAGGAGGTCAAATCTTGTTGGTAACTGCAGGCAAAGGGCTTTATCAGGAAAAAGGAAAACCTATAGAAATTATTGAAAAAGGAGGTGTCGTAAAATGTCCGGCAAATATAGAACACTGGCATGGAGCTACCCCAACGGATGCAATGACACATATTGCAATAGGCACAAATACCAACATTGGTGGTGCTGTTTGGTTAAAACCCGTTACAGATGAAGAATACAACCAAACCTCAAAGTAATGATATGAAGAATAAAATAAAACTGACTATATACCTTATTGCATTCTCCTGTTCGGTTGTAAATGTGATTCCTTCCTTTGGCCAAATCCCTGTCAAGAAACGGCCCTTGGTTATCCAGGATCAAGGAAGTTTTGCTGTTGGAGGAACTATAATTGAAAACACTAGCATTTATGATCCTGTCAAACGAGGTGCAGACGGTCAGACGTTTCATGGTGATCATGCGTATGTCTCTTATCAGATACCACAACATGCTAAAAAATTGCCTTTGGTGTTCTGGCATGGTATAGGCCAATTTTCAAAAACCTGGGAGACCACGCCTGACGGTCGGGACGGGTTTCAGAACATATTTCTGCGTCGTAACTTTGGAGTTTACCTGTTGGATCAACCAAGACGGGGAAATGCTGGTCGTAGTACGGAAGAAGGAACAATAAGCCCAATTCCGGACGAACAGACTTGGTTTGGAACATTCCGTGTGGGTGTTTGGCCTAATTATTTTCCTGGTGTTCAGTTTTCAAAAGATCCAGAGACTCTTAATCAGTATTTTCGTTCCATGACACCAAACGTTGGTCCAATAGATATTAAGGTTAACGTAAAGGCCGTTTCGGCGCTTTTCGAAAAAATTGGTTCAGCAATCTTAGTGACACATTCACATTCTGGCGGTATGGGTTGGCTGACAGCTTTAGAAAATCAACATGTAAAGGCTATTGTCTCCTACGAACCCGGTAGTGGTTTTGTCTTTCCAGCAGAAGAATTGCCTGGACCGATTGCTAGTTCATCAGGTCCTCTTGAAGCCATGCCTATCGCAAAAGAGGATTTTTTGGAATTGACCAAGATACCGATTATCATTTATTACGGAGATAATATCCCCGCCAAGCTCGACGAGGATAACCCCGGAGCAGATGGATGGCGTGCCCGACTTGAAATGGCTAGAATATGGGCGAAAACAATAAACAAATATGGTGGGGATGCAACAGTTGTCCATCTCCCTGAAATTGGTATCAAAGGTAATACGCACTTTCCATTTTCAGATTTGAATAATATTGAAATAGCAGACTTAATGTCAAAGTGGTTGAAGGAAAAGAAACTAGACGATAACTAATTTTTAAAAGCAATGTCGAGTAATCTTTAATTTATTGGAGTTGTAGTTTTCCAAATGTAAACCAACTATACACCGAAAGCTACGACGAATCCAATCCAAGGAGTCTTCATACTTAGGGCGGCAAAGAATCCTATAACCACAATAATATTGATAACAAAAAACAAAATTACACTTCTCATAACCTTAAAATTTTGATAAAAAAAATAGGCAAATAGAATTATATAGGGTAATCCAATATAATTCTATTTGTCTGATTTTATCTTCTTAATAAACTGTAATAAAGACACTAAAGGGTCTATTGAACTCTCGTAACCTCCCCTAAAACATCTGCAAATAAGGTGTTTACAGTAGTATTTACACCCGATAATTTGGGGTGTAATCATTTATTTGCTACACGCCTTATCAGCATAACCTGAACCATCTGTATAATTTATGCTGTAGCTTTTGATATTTTCCAATTGATATATACCCAAGAGCTACTGAAGAGGACAAAAGGTGTTTTAAAGAATTTGTCTGGGTGGTCAAGAATGTCCGTTATGGAGCTTTATCTTACATTGATTGGGACAAAGCATTCCAGTACGAAACACAATGCGAACGGTTTTTGGAAAAATGCAGCTCTCTAATCGAGCGAAGCTTGGAAAATTATCAAGAGACTCTTAATTAATTTTGCTAGTAATGCCGTCGACGATTTACAAAATAACAGATTTATCCGTTTGGATGGACACGAACAAGTTCAGTAAAGATCATTGCTAATTTGCAAAAAAGAAAAAGCTTATGATCAACTTAAAAATTTTCTATCTCGCAATGCTCATTGTGGCAAGTTATTTTACCGCATCAGCACAGGTAAGCACAGCTACAAAATCCAACAGCAATATCACCCAATTGTATAGACGTTTAGATACTGTATTACAGAAGGAACATATACCTGGTTTACTGGTTGCTATTGTAAAAAAAGACAGCATACTATACTCGGGTGGTCTGGGCTATGCAAATCTTAACCAACGTCTTCCAGTCGAACGTCACACGCAATTTCACTTCGCCTCAGTCACCAAATTTTTTGTAGCAATGGGTATACAACAATTAGTGGCTAACGGTAAGCTAAAACTCAATGACCGTATTCGTGATATCGCACCCGAAATACCCTTTGACAATCATTGGGAAGCTACAGATCCTGTACGGGTGGTTCACTTGCTCGAACATACCGCGGGTTTTGACGATGTTCAACTCAACAGCATGGTAGATATAAGCAAAAAAAAGTCACTAGCTGGTATCGATGCCATCAAAGCTGTCAGCAATTCGCTTACGGTCCGATGGCGACCGGGAACCATAATGTCCTATTCCAACCCAGGTTATAACGTACTCGGCTATATTATTGAAAAACTTTCAGGCATGCCTTGGAATAGGTATTTAAAAGAGCAGATTTTTTTGCCACTAAACATGCACAGCAGCTTATTTGATCTTGATGGAACTCATAGCCCCAGCTTTGCCATAGGCTACGACTTTCAAAATGAGCACCACAGACCAATGCCATTCTATCGCCCGAGCGGAAATGGAGCCGGAAGCGCTTTGGTATCAAATGCCGAGGACATGGCCAAATTCATGCTTTATCTGCTCAATGGTAGTACCGACAGCAGATTACTGGATATTGCCGGCCTGAAGGAAATGGAGACTATTCACAGTACCTTAGCCAGCCGTGCCGGATTACAGACGGGATATGCCCTCGGCAATGATCTATTCCCGAATAATAAAAAGGTCAGTTTAAGGGGCCACAACGGTAAAGGGGAAGGCTTTGTATCCTGGTTATTCTTTAACCGTGAAGCCGGTATAGCCTACGCAATAGCAGCCAATAGTATCGTCAATATGTGGCCAATCTCACAGGCTATTGAAGAATTTCTGACAAGGGACATTTCTGTTCCGAAACCAGTCAGTCTACCGATAAATGAACAGAAAATTAAACCGCTACTCGGATACTATCAATTTATGAATCCCAAAAACGAACGCTGGGAATTTTACAAACGTATCTTTGGCGGTATTGAATTAACGGCGGTCAGCAAGGATAGACTCGTCGTAAAAAAAGAAAACGGACAGCTCGATTCTCTTGTCCATGTTGGCAATGGCATCTTCCGGCTAAAAGATGATATTCTCCCCGCTTTTGTCTTAGCCAAAGATCCCAATGGCCAGCCTTTTTTTCAAGGTTATGGCAATAGTTTCTATCGCAAGGTACCGCGGGCTTCTGTTTTGATCCAAAAGATGCCTATCTATCTTGGACTTATGGCTATTTTAATTTATCTCATCTTTAGCCTTATCGGAATATTTCTTACGCTCTTTCGAAAAATGAAACTGATAGACCTAGGCATTCCTTTATTGCCAATAGTAGGAACATGCTGTTTTCTCGCTGCTTATCGTCTCATGGGACAAACAGACGCCAGCCATAAAGAGTTATTTGTCTCTTTTAATGAAACAAGTTTTTCCGTTTTTCTAGGCATGCTCCTATTTGCTATTTTGGTTGTCGTAAGCAGCTTGTTGCTTTATAGCCGTTGGTCTCGACTGACCCCATTATGGCTTCGTCTGTTTTTAGCCTTCAATAACTTCTTTTTATGCTATCTCGTCGCCCTTCTATCCATAAATGGTTGGATTGGAGTACCCATCTGGATGATGTAGTACCTTTTGATCAATTATGTTTAAATTCCACGTTACAATGATAACTTGCTACGGCCCATGATCAATATACTGTATACATTTCAGGCCTTTTCAGAAGGTGCATTTCTGTTGCTCGGCACCTTAATCTTTATGGGGTCAACCACACTTGTTCCCTGGCAGATGGGTGGCGAGGAACATGGTATTATTTGATGGCATGCTTATAAAATAAAAGTACCTAAATACTTTCACCCTTAATAATTAGTAATAACATTTCCGAACTTTAAACTCGGCTGCTTTTCTCAGTATTCGATTACATCACGAGGATTATTTGTTCTTTATTCCTTTATAACTCTTTTTTAAAAACGTTATAATAAGACTTCGTTTATATTTAAAATGAATAAGCATTCAGAAATTCTACCCATCGAGAAAGGTTTAATTGTATTACCAAAACATGTGTGAGTACAATTAAACCCTTCAATAAAGACTGAACAGAAAATGTAGCCGGTAGATCTAAACAGGATTATGGAAGTGACATCAATTTATTTTATCGCAGATTACACACTGAAGTCCATCCAATCTGAGTTTTCCTGGTAGTTAAATGTAGGATTCGCAGAATTGTTACTATTTAGCTGACCACCAAACATCGTTAAATCCATTAAGGTATGTTGGCGTGTAATTTCGACCAGTTCCTCATTAAATCCATTCATCTCCAACACAAATTGAAAGCAAATAACACGTGCGATCATTCGACCCAAAGTAACTGTATCTCGTTGTACGGACGGTCCGTCCAACTTAAACGCTAGCTGAGAACGAAAATAAGGAGCGCTTAGAGTTGTACGTTTATATGTTTTCAGGAATTCGAATAAATTTGATTCTTTCGTCTTCCTCATAAGCTTAAGTATACCCTCCGCAATTTGAGAATATAACATTTCGTTTGACCCCTCGAAGATTTGGAAAGGTCTACTATCCACTACAGCTCTACCCGCGATGTGGTCTAACCGATAGCCATTTGCACCAGCGAGTTGTAAACTGATTTGAGCAGATTCCTGCATAAGGTCTGTCACTAAAGCTTTTAACGAGTTCGCTTCAACACTTAGGGTTGCAAGGTCATGTTCGATACCACTATTATCTACGCTAAACGCACACATTCCTGAACAGATTGTATACGCAGCCTGTATCCTAGCTAACTGAAACTTTACTGAATCATTATTGTTCAAAGGAATTCCACCGACCAAACGTTGTTGGCAGTGCTGCATCGACTCATCAAGCAATCGCCTAATAAATCCAAGCCCCATTCCCGGAAACTGCAATCTACTTCTATGTAACATATCAAGCATTAATTTTATGCCTGTGCTGTCGGGAACTAATTTCTGCCCGCTAGGGACAACAATATCGATTTCATTGATTCCGTATGGAATAGCGTATAATCCCAAATTATTATAACGTTCAATTAATGGTATGTGCTGATCGGGATTGCTGTCCTCAGTAACAAAAAAATCAATATCTCGGATCAAATCGCCATTTTCGTTACTTTTCCGAGCCGTAACTAACCAAAAATCGGCAGCTCCACTTAATCCCTGCCAGTGCTTTTCGCCTTTGATTTTGTAGCCGTTCTCAACCTGCTGATAGAACGTCTTCATATTTAGAGCATCACTTCCGTATGCTTTTTCTGTAATCATCAACCCTCCCATTGCATTACGCTCAAGGAATTGTTTAAATACGTGCTGTTGGATGTTAAAATTCCCATATTTTGCTAATGGCTCTAAAAACAACGCAATGTTTATCCCAAAGGTTAATGATAATGCGAGGGATTCATACGACGCCGCAGAAAGCACACCCAAACACTCTTTAACAGAAACTCCACGCCCGCCGTGTAATTTTGGGATAGCAACCGCTAATGGTTTCGCGTCCATAATCTCTTTCAGAAATTCCTTGGGGAAATCACGGTTCAAACTCATTGCGTTGTAATCGTATTTCTCTCTAAAGAGATGATGTAAATGCTGTCTGAAACTTGCTATATAACTATTAAAATCTAACTGCTCTAATACTTCGCTCATAATTATCTTTTTGTATTATTATCGATTTAACAACGTGCCAGCTTTTCAGTAATATGCCTCATTTCATTTTTTTGAGTTATGATAATACGACTTCAACCAACCACTTTTGTAAAGTTAATGAGTTATGTAAAAATCTTCTAAGATGAATTGGATAATAAATAGGACAAATCGTGCATCATCTATCGTATCCTATTTTGCGATTCCTTTCTATAATCGGATGGCGATATACCGACAATTTTTTTAAAAAGGCGTGCGAAATACGAAGGATCACTAAATTCAAGTTCATACGCAATCGTAGCAACACTTTTGTTTGTTTCCAACAACAGAAGTTGGCTGTGAATAATTGTAATTTCTAAAATAATCTCTTTAGATGATTTTTTAAATACCGAAGAAACGCATCGATTTAAATAATTCACCGAAACGGATAGCTGATCCGCATAAAAATTGACTGATTTGTATCTATTAAAATGTATATGAACCAATTGTTTAAAAGCCATGGCAATAGCTTGGCGGCGAGGTAAGATCCGATTTGCGTCCGAGAGTTTAATGACTTTTAAAATAACCGTCTTGAAGATACTTTCATAGTACTGCTGATATGGAGACTCATTAATAATCTCCCGATATAGTAGATCTAATAAACGTTCTAAATCACAACTATCAGTATCATCTAGATTTACAAGCGGTGAGATAGTAAATATATTTAAAATTTCTTCCTCCCTAAACAAGGAAGTCATAGCTTGTTCCTTAATCAGTACACAATAACCCTGTGCCGATTTATCAACAGAATGAATAGCAGAAATATGACCATAGTTGGAGATTAGTACTGCGGGTGCTTCTACCGTGAAAGTCGTTGATTCGATCTGATGGGTGAAGTACCCTTCGCTGATATGAATTAACAAGTTATAGCCGAAGAAAAATGGCGGGATGGGTATCTTTAAATAGGGGGCGATATCTCGCAGCGGGAAAATTTTGATGGGCGTTTGAATATGCGTAATATTTTGAGGACTTACGTCCATAAACTTTGCGACAAATTCATCTGCGTTGATCTTGTTTTTATCCATCTCTCCCATCCTATTTTTTTATTAGCTTTCTCATCGGTGTTTAAAAATACAAAAAAACATATTTCTTTTGCTATCACAGACTCCAGCAGCTTCATAACCAAATAAGTCAAAACTAGCGATAAAATTATAAACAGAGGTTCTGACCGCAACTCACTTGTATTTTAATTAAATTTCGCTATTTTAGATCGACAAAATACTAAATGAACGTATTATGTCAACATCTACTAAACCTTTTTAAAACAAATTTAAATGCTATATAGAAATATCATTAAACTATCGCAACTGGTGCCAGTATTTTTTTTACTAATCACGAATGTTTTTTCTGCAGTCTCGCAAGAGTATAAATCGTTGATCGTAAAGGATATACATGATGGACCTTTAATAGACTATGACCACAAAGATGTAATAAAAAGTAAAAATAAGTCCGGATTCGAAACCGGACAAATGGTTAAACTAAATGGTGTTTACCACATGTTTATCAATGAAATGTTTGACAGACCGCACCGTGACATGCGTATCTCGCATTGGAGTAGCACTGATGCCGAAAGCTGGAAACGGGAATCTACCGTTGTTCAAAGTATCCCAGGACGTACCTCTACAAATCCGCGTTCCGAAGTATGGGTCACAGGCGTAGAATTCAACGATAAGGAAAACGCATGGAATATCTTCTACGTCGCCTACCGTGCTGGTGACAGCACAAAAAATGAGATTTCCAAGAATGATTATGAAGGTCGAATCTGGCGCGCTAAATCAGTCAATCCCGGCCTGGATGGAATCGCTGGTCCGTACGCAGACATGGATATCATACTCGAACCTGATGAAAATAGTCAGGCTTGGGAGGGAGAACAAGCCGTCGCCGCATTTAATCCTTATAAAGTGGGAGATGTTTGGTACGCATTCTATGACGGTCATAACCACACGCCTCAAGGAAATTGGCCAGTTGGGATGGCGACTTCGAAAACCTTAAACGGCCCGTGGAAAAGAATGCCCGAGGGTCACAATCCTGTTCCGATCTCTCCTATATTTAATGAAAATCTACAAGTCACCGAACTAAAGGACGGAGGATTCCTAGCCATTTTTGATTCCATGGGAGACCAGGAAATAGCTTATAGTCTTTCTAAAGATGGTATCAATTGGCAACCAGAAGTCCGTTTAAAAATCCAAACGGAGAATAATCTTTGGGCAGATAATGGTGACCATTCAACCCGAACACCCTTAGGTGCAATCGAAGAAAAAGATGGAACGTTCACAGTATTGTATACTGCCAAACATACCATTCACGGGAAACCATTTTTCGCAGTAGGAAAATGTAAACTCGCTTGGAAATAAACTCTAATGCCTTTTTTTACCCTTGATTTTCACCACAATCTAGTTTACAGATAATTCCTTTACACGTACTACTCAGTTTATATATAGTAAAGGCTTTCAAGTTAAGGAATGCCTCCAAAAAGTTAGACATTTTCTGGGGATTCTCGACATTACTAGAAAGCCTTTTCTATGAGTATTAGAAACAGTTAAACCTATCAGTGTATTAGCGTCATATTTTAATATCTCTAAATCTCCCCTTTTGCTAATGACCTAACTGCATGATCCACCGCCCTCGCCGTGAGAGCCATGTATGTTAACGTCGGATTCTGTGTTCCGGTCGAGGTCATACATGCACCGTCTGTCACATAGACATTCTGGCACAAATGGAGCTGATTCCATTTGTTTAGTAATGATGTTTTCGAATCGTGCCCCATTCGCACTCCCCCCATTTCATGTATGTCGTTGCCCGGTCGACGTGGATCATCAGAGGTTTTAATATTTGTGAAACCAGCCTCCTCATACATTGCCGTCATTTGGTCATAATAATCTGCTCGCCTCTGCCAATCATCAGGAGCATAGTCAATAGAAATGTGCAGCAGAGGTACACCCCACTTGTCAATTTTCTCGCTGTCAAGCCAAACGCTATTATTCTCTTTTGGAATAGTTTCGGCCATCATATGAGAATGCACGTTCCAATTTCCCCATTTACTATTGTCTAGCAACGAATTCTTTAAATCAATGCCTGCACCGCTTCGATCTTGTACATTTGTACGGCTTGCTCCAAACGCAGCCGCCCAGCCACGTAAAAACGCTGTTTCCTGTTTATGGACATTTCTAAAATTAGGAATATAACCACCTCCAGCAGGGTTTCTCCCATCGGTTCGATATTCTAACAAACCATCATATTCAGCACTGATTCGAGCTGTATAATTATGAAATGCTACATACTTCCCAAGTAACCCGTTGTCATTACCGAGTCCATTCGGGAATCGAGCCGATTTGGAATTCAATAGTATCAAGTTCGTATTTAACGTCGCCGCATTTACAAAAATCACTTTCGCATAAAACTCTAGCTCTTCGAGTGATTCTGTATCAACAACCTTAACACCCACAGCCTTATTCAATTTATCATCGTATATAACAGAATGTACGACCGAATGCGGCCGCAAAGTTAGATTGCCTGTTTTCAATGCCCATGGTATTGTCGAGGCATTACTGCTAAAATATCCACCGAAAGGACACCCTCGTTGGCAAAGAATCCTATTTTGACATTTTACTCGTCCTTGTTCGATGTGGATCGGTTCCGGTTTTGAAAGATGTGCGCAGCGCGCGCTAATAATATATCTATCCTTAAATTTGGATTGAACAGATTTTTTAAAATGATCCTCCACAGCGTTTAGCGGAAACGCTGGTAGAAATTCACCATCAGGTAACGTGTCAATCCCATCTTTATTTCCAGAAATTCCAACAAATCGTTCGACATAGCTATACCACGGTGAAATATCGCCATAACGGATCGGCCAGTCTACCGCGAAACCATCGCGCTGAGGGCCTTGGAAGTCATATTCGCTCCATCGCTGTGTTTGTCTTGCCCAGAGCAGAGACTTTCCACCTACCTGATAACCTCGTATCCAATCAAAATCTTTCTCTTGGATATAAGGGTGCTCGTTATCTTTCACAAAAAAGTGTTGTGAATCCTCCTTATAGGCATAACATCTATTAGCTATTGGATTGGCCTGTTTATCAGCGTAAGTAGTTTCAAGTCGGTGATCAAATTCGTAAGGATACATATTTGTAGTGGGGTAATCCTTTACGTGCTCAACATTTCTCCCCCGTTCTAAAACCAGTGTTTTAAGTCCTTTTTCTGCAAACTCTTTCGCAGCCCACCCCCCGCTAGCGCCGGAACCAATGACTATTGCATCAAATGTTCTGTCTTTTATAGTGTCTAAATTTATATTAGCCATGCATCTACTTTATCAATTATTTTAACACTTTCATTATCGGTTATCTATCCAACTTTATAATAGGCATTGTATCGTCCCGGAATGAGTTCATATTTTTTCATGTCTGTCATAACCGTCTTGGAGTTCATGTAGCCCTGTATGCAACGATTTCTAGTAATGGAATAAAATGTTTTAACCTCCTCGACATTTTGATCTTGGAGATTAATTAAAAATAAAAGCCTACGCTCCGTTGAAAGCTCCATAAATGTTTTCCCCGACGGTTTATCCAGCATGACGGAAAACGCTTTTAGACCGTCGGTAAAGACTTTTTGATCCTCAGGACCATGACAATCATCAACCATATTGAGTACAAAAAGGTGTAACAAAAGGTCTTTCGCGCCAGGCGTATCTGACACTGGAATCAACGTCTCAACTATTTCACCAAGTATCAGTTCTTGCTGTTCGCTAATAGTCAAATTCTTTAGCCCAATTGTTTTAGAGCCAGATTCTCGAAAACATGCTGGTAGTACCAATGTTCCGCCTGCGATGTACAACATTGTTCGAAGCGCAGCTCTTCGATTTATTTTGCTTTCTTTCATAGTTGCTAGGATAAACTTACTAAAATCTAGCCGTTATTTTTCTTGCTGAAAAATAATAAACACAAACAATTGATTCAAATATAAAATTATGTACCGTTCACTTAAAACACAAAACACTTTTAAGACATAATAATAACGGAGGGTTAACGAAGCTCCATTTTTATTTCATGTTTCCCGGATGCCAACTCTATTCTTCCTTTATTCACTACGTTTTCAGGCGGATAGAAGCTTGCAGAGGAATTTGCCGGAATATTTACTATTAAATTCACTACACCACCTTCCTTTTTCCAGCTCGTTTTTACTTCTCCATATGGAGAAGTAAACTTTACTTCCGCATGATCTAACGCGTCTGGAAAAATAGGTTTTAAAAGAATATGCTCAAACCCCGGCTTCTCAGGATCTGGTAAAACACCTCCAATTGATTTAAAGAACCAACCCCCAATTTCTCCGAACATCATATGGTTATCCGATATATCACGTTTAGCTTCGAGATCCCAGTTCTCCAACAAAGTTGTCGCACCGTTTACAACCCACCAGCCCCATGATGGATAGGTATCCTGTGTAGCCACTTTATATGCGGTCTGTCCATATCCGTTTTCTGTTAATGCATTAAGCAATGCCTTTGCCCCCAAAACACCTACGTCGAGATGAAAATCACTCTCCTTCACTTTTTTGTTAAGATTTGATGCGACCTTTGCTTTTATTTGTTCAGGTACAACTCCCCAATAAAGAGGAACGCTTAGTTCGGTTTGACTCCCTTCTGCATAGATACCTTGATTCACATCTAAAAATTTAGAATTTATGGCATTCCGTATCTTATTTCGGAGCAAGTCGTATTTTTCAAAATCAGCATCACGTCCAAAAAGCTTTGCCGCGGACGCGAGGATATTGGCATCAGCGTAAAAATAGACAGAAGAAGTAAGCTCTAAATTAGATTCTGTTTTGACAGGCACCCAATCACCGCGACCGAATGTTGTAAGTCCAGAAGGACTAATCCGGTCAACGTGATCTACATACCGTTTGATATTATCATAACATTTTTCCAACAGACGGCTATCACCATAGAACATATAAATCTGCCAAGGGATAATCGCTATTGTACTCGTCCAATCCAATCCATTGGCTGTGCCGTACCCCCATCCTCCTGTTGGAATAATATCTGGCAAGACTCCATTGGGTTGTTGCTCGTCACGATGATCAGCTAACCATTTCTCGTATACCGTTATCCCGTCAAAATTATAGAGCGCTGATTCTATAGCTAGATGTCCATCTCCGGTCCAACCATTTTTTTCACGTTGAGGACAATCAGTTGGGTATCCAAATAAGTTAGATAAGTAAGCGTTATTGGTCACTTTCCATAAGGAGTTTACTAGCGAAGATGATGTAATTACGGATCCTAATTGCCGAACGTCGCTATGCATAAAAAACGCTGTTAAATTCTCCTTTGAAAGCTCGATTGCTTCACTCGCGCTTATCTCGACATAACGAAATCCTTTGTAATTAAATTTAGGCATAAATTCATCGTTCCCACGGCCACTTAGAGTTACAATATCGGTTTGAAAAGGCTCTCTCTGCTTATCACCACGATAATAAACGTCGATATTCGAGAGATCTAATCGCCCCGATGAATCCAATCGCTCCCCGTGTTTAATGATTAATTTTGTCCCTTTATTGCCAGAGATATTCAGTTTAGTAATACCTGCCATATTCTGCCCGAAATCAAAAAGCCACGTTTTTTTATCGAGTTTCTTTACTGAAATTGCCCTATAAATATCTTTTAGGCGTATCGGTACTGTTAGCTGAGAGACGATATTTGTTGACGGGGCACCCCGGTAGTGCACATCATCCCACGATGAATCATCAAAACCAGGGTTATTCCATCCAACTTGCTCCATATTAGTATCGAAATGCTCTCCTGTATAGATATTATTATAGACGATCCCCCCCGAAGAGGTTTTCCAATCACGCTCAGAAACAAAGGTATCCTTTGTACCATCATCATATTCCACTACCAAGTCTAAACAGAAAGTAGGACGTGCTCTCCACGGGGCATTATGAAAATCCCAAACGGCTAAAGGCTGGTGATTGTACCAACCATTACCTAATATAACACCAACTGCGTTTTCACCGATATTCAACATGTGCGTAACATCATGGGTTACGTACAGTGTTCGCCGGTCAAACCGTGTATACATTGGGTCCAACTGATGATCGCCCACCTTTGCGCCGTTTAGCGATAATTCGTATAAACCTGCCGCTGCAATATAAGCTCGTGCAGTTTTAACCTTCTTTGTTAAAACGATCTCTTTACGGAAATAAGGAGCAGGTAAATAAGTTATATCATGTGAATCACTGATCCAACTACCTTTCCAACCACTATTCATCATCCCTGTCTCAAAACTGGTGACACGAGAACTAGACATGTTACCTCGACTATCCCATAAATCAACTCGCCAGAAATATTTTGAACGAGCGATGAGAGGCGTTCCTGCATAATTTACAATCATTTTACGCCCCTTTATTTTTCCTGACTCCCAACTGTTCCCCCGCCCTTCTATCACTTCCATAGAGTCCGTCCCAACGGTCAACCGATACGCTCCTTGATTCATTCCATCAGCGTCGGATTCAATCTTCCACGTAAAACGAGGATTCTGTTCGTCAACACCGAGCGGGCGAACTAGATATTCACACCGTAAATCGACTGGCTTAAAACCTATTAAGCTCCGTTGTGCCATTAAAAATTCTGAAATTCCTAGCAGAATAATGATAAATATATGTTTTCGCATGTTTCTTATGTTCGATTATGGTCGTATAGGTCTAGTAAAGTAAGCGCAGTCACGTTGCACCATTCACCGAGTTCGTTTTTCAGCTTAACAAAACTCAATTGTGGAGGCTGTTATTCTATTTCTACGGCAGTACCGTTCTTGATCGCTCCACTAAAGGTAAATAAAATAGTACTATCGTAGACCTTCAAAATAATATTATTTCCAAGCCCATTCATATCGTTAAAATAGCAAGGCAAATAGTACTTTTTCCTATTATAATAAAAACCGCCGCAATCGCATAATTTCGCACAATTAGAAACTCAACAATAATTTGCAAAAGTATAATAGTAATGTAAATCCCTATAACAGTTATATCAAATATTAAAATTAACCACGCAAGCTCTAAACCTAACAATGTTCCGACTATACGTTGAGCTGCCCTCGTTTACATATGTTTGATGAAGGTTTCCGCATCACCGCTAAACAAGGTGTAGGTAGCCAACAGGACTTTTCGAATTCCATTAAATTGACATACATGTTCTTTCCCATAGATATCTGTGTCATTAGACATGACACAACAATGCTGCTAGGCTATAAAATAATTCTAATGCACATGCCGTCAATACTCGCTTCCATATTGTTAAATTTCAAACCTAATAATAACGGAAGACCTATGCCTAACCCAGCAACAACCGGTAAGTTCCATACGCGGTTTGCTGGGTTAAATTTGAAAAAATCTATCTACACTATTGGGCAAACATAACCATACAACATCCCAAAAATGTTACTCTTTTTTATAACCCATATCTCTGGTAAGTAATCAGCTTAAATGATAAGACTGATTTTGGAATTCCATAGATGCATAATATTGGTACTTAACATTGTCCAAGGGATAATCCCAACACCCCATCCTTCGAAAAAGTTGTCCCCCAAATCCCGTCTTGAAACGATATAAGCCATACATGGGATGCGAAACGTCTGCCTTCGGCGAAACACCAAAAAAATCGTACTCCACACAGCCCATTTTCTTTGCTAGTTGCATTGCTTTCCATTGCAATGCGTAGGTGGCCATATAATTTCTATTTTCCGTTGCCGAAGCACCATATAGATACGTACCTCTCCCTCCAGTAATCACCAAGAACATCGCTGCCAATGGACGGTTATCCACTTCGGCAACTAGCAGGTATACTTTTGCTGGAGAAAGAGAGTCATTTGCCCGCGCTGACAAAACAATTCTGAAGTAACTTATATCGTGTAAAAAAAAATTATTTCTCAAGGCTGTTTGGCGGTATAATTCATACCACGTGTGCAAACTTTCTATACCTAGCGACCGAACTTGAACTCCTTTCCGTTTTGACAAGTTAATATTGTAACGTGTCTTTGGTTTCATTCGGGCAAGTAAAATATCCGTCTCTTTCTTTAAATCCATAAAGACGGTGTTTGAAGGCAAGATATCTGTGTTGGCTTTTTTTAGATTCCATTTTTCTGTATTAAAATTGAAACGTAATTCTTGCATTTTCCTATCTGGCGCGCCGATCCAATTACCATGAAGATCATAACAATCGTCATCTTTCGCCCAATGGGACTCCCACGATAAGTCAAACCGAATCATGATACAATTGCTCGGTAAATAGTCTTTCAAACCTTCAGAAAGTCGTTCCAAAAAATAGCCTTGAATTTCTTCCGACGGTTCGACTTCTGGTCCATAAGGTATATAGGCTATACTATGCTCATGATCGACCTTTTGAATAAGTACAAGAAGATCACCGATAAAATAGGATTCGTCGTTACTATCAACGAATAAATCTGCCTTTTTAGCGCGAAAATTGAATGCTTTGGTTGTTATTCCCTGTAGCTTTTTAACTTCCGACCAATAAGCTGTTTGTTGTATAATCGAGGTTTTAAAGATTTTTGTTAAATCTTTATCTTCTAATTCTGCAACCATGTAAACAATCTTGAAGGTTTTAAAATTTAAAAAATAACTTATGTTTCGAATTCTTTTCGAAAAACAAAGCGGCAAACTTAACCAAAATATAACGCTGAGTCGAATTACATTGTCAAGAGTATGTTAAACTTGGTTTCAGATCCCTATTGTCCCATTTGGCTTATTCTCCATCAACAGAACAAAATTGCTGATTCATTCGATTTCTATTGATAGTTTTTAATACTTTTAACAAAAAAAAAGAAACGATCGATTTAACTGTTCGAAACTTCATCAAATCAATAGATAATCATAACAGAAAAAATGGTAATAATCAACAACTTTGAGGAATACAAATCGCATGAAGGCAAAATTTTAGGCGTTTCTGACTGGCATACAATTGACCAAGCCCAAATAAATAAGTTTGCTGACGCGACGCTCGACCATCAGTGGATCCATGTCGACAAGGAAAAGGCCGAAAAAGACGGTCCTTTCAATTCTACAATTGCACATGGCTATCTAACCCTTTCGCTGATTCCCTATCTTTGGAAGCAAATTGCCGACGTACGCAATGTAAAAATGGAAATTAATTATGGCATCGAAAATTTACGCTTCGGTCAACCTGTTCTTGTAGACAATCAAGTTCAACTGGAGGCGAAAATTAAGTCTATCACCAATTTACGCGGCGTAGTGAAAGCTGTAATTGTGGCTACTCTACATATCCAAGACCAGAAAAAACCAGCCTATGTCGGTGACGTAGTTTTCTTGTACCATTTCAATTAACACAAAATACACACACGATATCAAATGGCATTGATGGTGTTAATCAAGATCATCAATGCCACGTTCTTGTTATTTTCTTTCTTTTTATGAGGTCTACCGTGATTTTCGCATTCAAATCTTCATTTTTTACCGCTAACCGACCATCTACATAAACGCATAACTTGGATTGATTACCTACTTGCTTTGGTTCCCAGTCTCTCTTCCAAATAATATCGATTAGGTGGTTATGATAACTAATATTCCCGAGATAAAAATATTCCCATTCTTGAACAGGCAATAGAGGTTCGAGAACAAACTTATCTTCATGTAAGGCTTTGAAACCAATAAGGTCCTCAATAAGGATATCAGGAAATGTAGAATGAAAATAGTCTTTTTCTCCGCCAAATGAATCTCCATCACTAGGAATATACCATTCCCCAATATTTAATTCACTTTTACCGTGTAACTTTACAAGTTGCTCTATATGATTGTATAAAAGGTTGCGGTCCGATTCAACAATACTATCTTTGTAATTACGCAAATAATTAGCGTAACTTTTGTAAACCACAGAATTTTCAAATGGCCATCCTCGGCCATTCCAGGCATATGCTTGCTCATTGTAATACGGATGTTGACGTTCCGCGGTAGTCATACCGGCCTCATTTGCAAAGCCTCGCTCAGATCCGAACATATCCCAGGCTTTCTCATACTTAGATTGATTAGAATGCGGAATAAGGTTAAAGTACCAAGGAGTGTACCCTACCGATTCGCGTACTCGAGTTTGGAAATCGCGGACACCATACTTATTATCTCCAGCCGTACGTGTATAGAAAAACTGATCCTGTTGACTCCATAATTTCGTTAATATTTTTTCTTGTAAGGCAGAGGCTCGCTGTTGATAATATTTTGATTTTTTTAATGAGGTGGCGTCGTTCAGTAAAGAGTACAACCTAGCAAGAGCTGCTAGATTACCGTAGACATAAGAGTTTATAGATGGTCGTGATAAATAAAAGTCTGGATATCCCTTGCGGAACGCCTCGGGATACAGCCTAGCATTTATCGAATTCGCTGCCTTTTCCGTTGTTTCCCACCCTAGGTAATAATTCCGCCACGACTCTTCCGTATATAGCGAATACGCCCCTTTACTTTCAATCAATCCCAAAACTGCCGAAAGACTGAATTCCATTCCATCGTATAGATCCAGTATCTTATATAAACCTGCAGTTTCTGATTCAGAATTCCTCACGGTAAACAAACTATCCCAAACCTGTTGATGTTTTTCTAAAGATGGTAATATATCACCTTGCCATTCTCTATCAGGGTGAACTTTTAAAAATGCGTCTACACCATCGATCATCCAACTCGAAAAATGGTGACTTTCAGGGCGCGACTTGTACGTCAAAAAGTTTTCGTTTTCTCGCTGAGACAAATACGAGGCGGATCCCGACATGAAATAATTTGCGTAAGATTTTAAATACTTAGGGTCTCGTAACCAACGCACGTCGTAGAATTGGTGTCCCACCGGACAAGTTATCGCGCCACTTAAAGATGCCCACGGGCGATCACCGAAAAACTCAGTAATAACCCAATATTCATTTCCATCCTGAGGATCTTTAAACAATTTGAGATGTTTGCTAACCATCCACCACCGGTAATTATACACGTGTGTAAAATTAGTATCTGAACTAATAAAAAAAGGAATATTATCGATCAGGAAACGTTGATTGTTATCCGCATTAAAAGGTCCATCTGACTTTGGCCGATCGTGATAGTTGTTAAACTCCGTTATATCGGCTTTAAGCTGTTTTTCAGCTTGAATTTTCACGGTAGCTAGTTCTTTTCTATATACGCTATCTTTATTGACAGCACACCCCACAAAACTGGTAACCATAATCCAACAAATAGCGCAACATAGACAGTATTTTATTATCTTATTCATTCTCATTTTTCGACATATCTAGTTAACTTTAATAGAAAAAGCCAAAAAGCCAGCACAATTTGACCAGCAGTTATATCCCGACTTGGAGTCTTTAACCACGATCGCTAAAAATAGGACTTAGAATTCCAATAACAAAAACTATCAGCGTATTTTCTTAACATAAATCCTTTTGCCAAGCATCCAAACAGCTCCTTTTCGGCTGCGGACGAACAAAACAATTGAAACGCAATACCTTGAAAAATAGTTAACGCGAAAAAAAGTCTAATGTGCCTTTGTTTTAGAAGGAAAAAGTGGCTTTACAAGGCTAATAATACCAACAACAACAAGGCCAGCTAAAATACCAAGTAAAGCTTCTTTTAGGATTGACGGCCAATTGGGAAACAAATGATGCAAATAGTCTACATTATGAGCAAAAATACCGCCTGCAACAAGAATCAATGCGATCGTACCGACAACACTTAGCCCCTTTATAATCAACGGTAAAGCTTTAATCAATAATCCCCCCAACATTTTTAATGCGCCCTTGTTTCCTGAAACCGTTATTAGTTTTAGACCTGCGTCGTCCATCCGAACGATTATAGCTACTATACCATATACACCTACAGTTGCAGCCAGCGCAACAACGGATACAGTCA
>NZ_JABMCQ010000059.1 GCF_013179575.1 Sphingobacterium shayense
TCGCAAATGGGTCCTATATTGATCGCGGATCTTCGAGGAGTAATGAGCTCTTCAAGCAGTATCTAATTGAAGGAGGAATAGGATATTTTACCACCATGGGTAAATTGAAATTGCAGGTTCTTGAAGTTTATGGTGGTTATGGAATCGGGGGAAGTACACAAATTGAACGCAGGGCTGGGGTGAACGGTATGGAACCTATAGAGAGCCGTGAGATGAATTTTGACAAATTCTTTGTACAAGTAAATTATTCTTCGACACGCAAGCGAAAACTAAATTTAATGGGTAAGAGAAGAGAGTTGAGTTACGGAACCGCTATACGAGGAAGTAGAATTTCGATGCAAGACTTTACTATTAACGATTTACCAAGTCAAAAGGAGGAAGCCTTTTTTATAGAACCGTTGTTCTATACTAGATTGGCCTTAAATAGTCATTTGCATTTACAGTATACAAATGGGTTTAACTTTAATGTGTTAGATAATAATTACTTGAAGGCGGGTAATGCCGTGTTCACATTGGGATTAACCTATAAATTTGGTGGTAAGAAAAAGAAATAAATAAGTGAAAATGAAAAGGATAACAATAGGAATGTATTGCATCATCGGCTTGATAGCGTTGATGCTAGGAAGCTGTGCGGTTTCTAAAAATCAAGTCGAAGCACTTGCAAAATGTGATTATTCCGTAGAATCAATGACAGATGTACGGTTGGCTGGGCGTTCGGTGGAGAGTTTTACGAGTGGAGGAGGGGTGAATCTTTCCTCGTTACCGGGTATTGCTGTAGCAATGTTGAGCAAGGATCTACCGCTAGAAGCAAAAGTCAATATGAAGGTAAGCAATCCGACAACAACACGTACCGCAATGAATTCGTTTAAATACCTTATTGAGGTCCAAGGAAAGCCAATGTTCGAAGGTACAGTGAACGAAAATTTAAACCTAAATTCTGGCGAGAGTGCTGTTGTACCTCTTACCTTTAAGGCTAATATTTTTGGTACTGCAAAGGAAAATGGACTAGAAAATGTGTTGAACGAGATTTTTACCAAAAAGGGTGAAGGATTTATTGTTCTTAAAATAAAGCCGTCGATTAAGATAGGAAGCAGCAATATCTATTATCCAGGATACATTACTGTAGACCGGAACTTAGCGAAAAGTATCGGAAAACTCGTTAAATAAGTTTTTATCTATTAAAAACTAGAATAAATCCTCAAGTGATATCTTCACTTGAGGATTTTAGTATAGGGTATAGCTAATCTTTATTGAAAGTATACCCTACTGTCCATTCTATGAAATCGGCCTTACCTTTATGCGCTTTAATGGATATCCCGGCATTGATATTCTTATAGACGTAGTAACGAACGCCGGCCCTTAAGAATATTCGTTCGATTTCACCATTAAAGTATTCTTTGTGTAAGTAATACCCAACATTTCCATTGAGCACGAGATTTTCGTTTAATACATGAACGAGATAGAACGACGGTCCGCCAGATACTTTTGCACTAAGCTTACCTGATTTGCTTCCGGCAATTTCATCGTTGTTTCCCGATTCGGAATAAAAGATATCAAAGCCGCCTCCCATACGCCATTTATGAGATACGTGGGTGCTTGCGTAAGCGCTAAGTGTTGTTTTTAAAAACCGCCGCCTCTTGTCACGTTGTAGTTGTTTCCAGCCCACACCATAGTTGATATGATATAATATTTTGTCGCTTGGGGGCGTGATATTACTTTTGTCTGGAAGTACATCCGATATTTTTGGCTGATAGGTGATAGAAGCGGTAATGGGGATTAGATTAACGCCTTTATTGGGTAATCGCATAGCACCGTTCGAAAAATGATGATAGGCAAGTCCTAGTCCCGCTTTCCATTTGGGCGACAACTTATACTGCGTGCGAATTCCAAAATCTACATAAACATTGTTTTTGGCGCCAATCACAAGATTCAATGGATTCGTTTCCTCATTATAGGGGTTGAAGTTTCCGGAAATGCCGAGACCGATTCGGTAGTCAAAAGCCCATTTTTTGTTTGAAAGGTTACCAAATGGCGATTGCACAAAACCAAATATAGCATATGGACTTCCAATGATGTTCGTGTTGAACGTACTACTGTAGAAGCCTACGCCGTAGGTTGGGTTATTGTATAATGTGAAGTACTGATCATCGGAATTCTGAATTTTCCATCCTACTTTAAGATTTACGCCATTATAGTACGCGCTCTCAAAAGTGGTATTTTTGATTTCCTTTGAGGCGAGTATGCCTCCATTTTCCACCTCTATTTCAATGACTAGTGGGTTCTTACCCTTCTTTTCGGTTACTACACTATCTGTTTGCGCGTAAGAACGCATACATCCGATAAGTATGCAGATGTATAATAATTGAAATTTTTTTAATCGTAGCGCTGAATATTCCATAAATTTGGCCGCAAAGTTATTAATTTAAATGAATTGTATCTTTTAATTCTCGAGTTTATGACACGAACCTTATAATTTTTTGAAAACCCCGAATGTCAAATTTTCTAATTATTCTTTTTTGTTTATTCGCAGGCTACCTACTTCGAAGAGCGCGGATTGTGAAACCGGACGGATTCAAGGCGATAAATACTTGGATTCTTTATATAGGGCTACCGGCGGTTTCCTTTAAATACCTTCCTGGCTTACAATGGGATAATGCTCTTCTTGTAGCTCTTATATCGCCGACTATTTTGCTTGCAGGAGCATATGTATTTATTAAGTGTTTGGAAAAGCCACTAGGTTTATCGGCTCGTAGTTCGCATACTTTGATTCTTGTTTCTGGGCTTGCCAATACTTCATTTGTAGGTTTTCCGCTCGTAGCGACATATTTCGGTCAACAGGAGATAAAATGGGCGATAATTAGTGATCAATCAACCTTTTTTTTGTTGTCGTCGGTCGGTACTTATATAGCTATTAAGGGAGCGTTGGGAACACAGGCTTCTTTAGGTGTCGCTCAAATTGCAAAAAGGATTGTTCGTTTTCCTCCATTGGTGGGTTGCATATTAGCACTTGTACTTTCCAGATTGATTGATCTAAATCCGCTAGATCCGTTCTTTACTCAACTTGCTTCGACTGTTTCGCCTTTAGCTCTTTTTTCGATAGGGATGCAGCTTTCGTTTAATTTTTATCGATCGGAAATTTTTGCAATCAGTGTTTCTTTGTTTTATAAGCTGATTCTGGGGCCCGGTTTATTGATACTTTTTTGTTACTTTCTAAATTTACGGGGTGAGGTAACACAGGTGGCTATCTTTGAGATGGCTATGCCAAGTTTAGTGGCTACGAGTTTGGTGCTTCAGGAATTTCGTTTAAACTCAAAACTAGGTAATTCCGTGATTGGACTAAGTATATTATTGGGATTATTGACGACCTATATTGCCTATCTTTTTATCATTGCGTTTTTGTAACTTGATTGTTGTTTAACAGACTTAGTGTATTTTTTACATTATATTTTCTATATTTAATACCGATTTGTAAAAATCTGAATTAATGATGATTAATATATTAAAGAGAAGTACGCTTTTTATAGCACTAACAACAGCTAACCTATTTGTCTGTGCTCAGGAGAAACATGAACGTTACGTTCAGGAATTGGAAGGAACAAAACTTACGTTTTCCATGGAAGCAATTCCGGGAGGCGAGTTTGCTATGGGCAGTGAAAAGTCTAGTAAGGCCGATGAGAAGCCCGTGCATAAAGTGAAGGTCAACCCCTTTTGGATGAGTACATTTGAGGTGACTTGGGATCTATACGAACCATTTGTGTATAAAGATTTAGAAGTAACACAGTCCCATGAGGGGGTAGTGGCGGAGGAAGTTGATGCGGTAACGCGTCCAACGAAACCTTATTTAGACATGACCTTTGGAATGGGAAAAGAAGGTCATCCGGCGCTAGCAATGACACATTACAATGCTATACAGTTTTGCAAATGGTTATATGTACGTACCGGCGTTTTCTACCGTCTCCCGACGGAAGCAGAATGGGAGTACGCATGTCGAGCGGGCACTAATACCGAGTATTATTTTGGAGACGATGCTTCTCAATTAGAAGATTATGCTTGGTTCGCTAGCAATAGTGACGAGCAAACAGCTGCAGTAGGAACTAAAAAGGCAAACGCGTGGGGACTTTATGATATGATGGGAAATGTTGCGGAATGGACATATGATCAATATATTGCGGATTATTATCAGCAGTTTGACAACAAAGTAGCGGACAATCCCGTTGCGGTGCCGACAACACTTTATCCACACAGTGTACGTGGCGGATCCTTTGAGAGTACTCCTGAGGATTTGCGTTCTGCCGCGCGTATGGCATCGGATCCATATTGGAAACAGCTGGATCCGCAAATTCCTAAATCTAATTGGTGGTTCCCTGAGGCGCCATTCGTAGGTCTTCGCCTAGTTCGTCCCGTTACTCCTCCATCGCATGAAGAGATTATGGCTTACTATGACAAGGCGCCGATCAAAGATTTTTAATAAATTATATACCTATATACCTATAACTGATGAATAATTTTAAAAGACGAGAGTTTATTAAAGCCGGGTCTGCCCTCACTGGTGCAGCTGTGCTTGCTTCAAGCCCGTTAAATAGCGCATTTGCAGCTGGTACGGACGAAATTAAGATCGCGCTTATTGGCTGTGGTGGCCGTGGTACAGGAGCTACATTTGATGCTTTCGCTTCGGGGCAAAATATCAAACTTGTTGCTATGGCTGATGCGTTTCAAGATAATCTTGAGGCGACCTATAAAACAATTAAAGAGAAATTTGGGGATAAAGTGGACGTGCCTGATTCGCGTAAATATGTGGGGTTCGATGGCTACAAATTAGCTATTAAAGATGCAGATGTGGTGTTGCTCACCACACCTCCGGGATTTCGTCCAATACATTTTGAAGAAGCTGTAAAAGCAGGTAAGCATATTTTTATGGAAAAACCTGTTGCAGTTGACATCCCGGGCATACGCCGCGTACTCGCTGCAGCTGCCGAAGCAAAAGCGAAAAAGTTAAATGTTGTTGTCGGTTTGCAACGTCGTTATCAAACTAATTACCGTGAGGCAATCAAGCGGATTCAAGACGGAGCAATTGGCGATGTTGTTTCTGGACAAGTATATTGGAATAGTGGTGGTGTTTGGGTCCGGCCAAGAAAACCTGAGCAAACTGAAATGGAATATCAAATGCGCAACTGGTATTATTTTAACTGGTTATGTGGTGACCATATCGTTGAACAGCATGTTCATAATATAGATATAGCGAATTGGGTTAAGGGGAAATACCCCGTGTCAATTGAAGGTACAGGTAGTAGGGCACATCGTACTGGAAAAGAGTACGGTGAGATCTATGATAACTTTGCGCTGGAAATGACATATGATGATGGATCAGTGGTGTATAGTCAATGTAGACATTTTGAGGGTATCTCTAATCGTGTCGATGAAACTTTCCAAGCAACAAAGGGCCGAGTGTATCTTTCTGCAGGTAATCAAGCAGTATTATGGGATGCCCAAGGTAAGGAGATTTACCGTCATGACCCAAAAGGAAATCCAAATGCTTATCAACAGGAGCATAAAGAGCTTTTCGAGGCGATTGCGAAAAATGAGTATAAGTTTGATAACGCGGAATACGGTGCTTATAGCACGTTGACTGGTATTATCGGACGTATTGCGTGTTACACCGGTAAAGTAATTAAATGGGATAAAGCTTTAGAATCAGAGATCAGTTTGGCGCCAGCAACTTATGCGTTTGACGCCGCACCGAAGCTTGCTCCGGATGCTAATGGATTGTATCCGGTTGCTATACCAGGTAAAAATACTAAACTATACATTTAATATTTTGTTGAATCGAATAGCAATATCGATGATACTTAGCCTAGGTTGCTGTGCTTACGCACAGCAACCTAGCTTCGTTATTGATGGGTATGGGCAGGGGACAACTTACCACGTTAAATATTATGCTGATCAGCAGCAGGTTTCTGCCGTGCAGATTGATAGTGTTCTCGCGGTGATTGATGGCTCGATGTCTTTATATAGTGAATCCTCCCTAATATCCAAGTTCAATAGAATCGACCAAGATGCTATAACGATCGATGAACATATGCGAAACGTTATTAAACGTTCTTTTACTATTTCTAAAAAATCTAAAGGGATATTTGATGTCACTGTACAACCACTGGTCGCATTATGGGGTTTTGGTCCACAGCGGATCTCTAAACTGCCCGACCAGCGCACGGTTGATAGCGTATTACAATATGTAGGGATGGAAAAGCTCTATTTACGGGGTAAATATCTAAAAAAGAGAAAACCTGGTATTCGGATTGATTTGAATGGTATTGCTCAGGGCTACACCGTTGATGTGCTTGCTGATTTTCTGGAGGCTAATAATATCAAAAATTATATTGTGGAACTCGGAGGTGAGATTAGAGCAAAGGGGCATAAGGAACTTGGCGCTCCTTTCGAAATCGCTATCGAACGCCCTATCGGATCAGAGCAAAATACATTTCGTTTGCAACTCACTGATAGAGCGATTACCACTTCAGGTAATTATCGTCAATCTTTTGATAATGACGGGGTTAAAATTAATCATCATATTAGTCCCTTTAATGGATATCCTTTACAGAATAGTGTTGCAAGTGTTACCGTTATAGCTCGTACCGCGATGGATGCTGACGGTTATGATAATGTATTTATGGCTTTGCCTCCTCAGCAGGGAATCGAGCTTGCAGAGAGATTGAAGGAAGTTGAAGTGTATATCATTTATAAAGACGGCCAAGGGTACAAAGAATTGTTTTCCAAGGGTTTTTCCCGTTATATCAAAAGTTAACCAATTTAAAAATGAAAAGATCAGATTTTATAAAAAGCGGAGCCGCCCTTATTGGGGGATCGGTTCTTTCAACTAACAACGCCATGGCTTTGAATTCAGAAACAAAAGAAGGAGCAACGTTTCAATTAGATTACGCGCCCCACCAAGGAATGTTTGCGAGTACAGCGGGAAAAAACTTTTTGGATGAAATTAAATACATACATGAGTTAGGTTTTCGTAGTATTGAAGATAACGGTATGCCGGGCCGCTCAGTGGATGAGCAAACCAAAATTGGCGAACTATTAGCCAAATTAGGCATGCGTATGGGGGTTTTTGTTGTCCCTAAAGGCGGCAACGGCGCAAACACTTTGGCAGCGGGCAAACAGGAACATGTTGATATCTTTATAAAAGGTGTTAAAGAGTCGCTGGAGATAGCTAAACGCGTCAATGCAAAATGGGTAACGGTAGTACCTGGTGATTATCAACGTAACTTACCAATCGGTGTTCAAACGGCAAATGTCATCGAAGCGCTCAAACGCGGCGCGGAAATTTTGGAACCGCACGGTGTAACAATGGTGCTAGAGCCACTTAGTGATACACCGGATTTGTTTTTACGTTTTACCGACCAAACTTATGAAATTTGTAAAGCAGTAGGAAGCCCGTCGTGTAAAATCCTTTTTGATGCCTATCATCAGCAGAAAAATGAAGGCAATCTAATTAACTTAATGAATCTATGTTGGAGTGAGATTGCATACTTTCAAGTGGGTGACAACCCAGGTAGACAGGAGCCAACAACTGGAGAGATTAATTACAAGAATGTATTTAAATGGTTAAAAGAAAAAGGTTATACAGGTGTCGTCGGGATGGAACATGGAATGTCAAAGAAAGGTGTGGAGGGAGAAAAAGCGTTGCTTGCAGCTTACAGAGAAGTCGATAATTTCACTGCTAAATTAATTTAGCAGCAATTTATTTTTGTATTTTATCCAGAAGTGATATATTTATATGTTAAACCTATCATAAAATGTCAACATCAATAAGATTTAAACTTTCTTTCATGATGTTTCTCGAATTTTTTATTTGGGGAGCATGGTTCGTAACCTTGGGTACTTTTCTTATTCAGAATCTTCAAGCTTCTGAATTTGAGCGTGCTAATGTGTTCTCGACGCAATCTTTAGGGGCTATTATCGCACCTTTCATTATCGGTATGATCGCCGATCGCTATTTTAACGCAGAACGCATACTTGGGATCTTGCATTTGGTGGGCGCATTTTTGTTGTATCAGATGTATAATGCAACTGATATGACCGTGTTTTATCCGTACGTGTTGAGCTATATGATTCTTTATATGCCAACCTTGTCACTCGTAAATTCCGTGTCATTTAGACAACTTACAAATCCAGAAAAACAATTTTCAGGCATTCGAATTTGGGGAACAATTGGGTGGATTATCGCAGGATTAGCGATTAGCTTTATGTTCAAATGGGATTCAGCGGAAAGTGCAGCTGAAGGTGCGCTTAAGAATACTTTCCTTATGGCAGGAATAGCGTCCGTGGTATTGGGTTTGTTCTCATTCATGTTACCTAAAACTCCGCCGGTGAAAGCAAGTGCTGATGAAAAACCATCTTTTGCATCGATCATCGGGCTTGACGCGATTAAGCTTTTGAAGGATAAGAACTTCTTGATATTCTTTATTTCATCGATCTTAATTTGTATTCCATTAGCATTTTATTACGCAAATGCGAACCCTTTTCTGTCAGAGATCGGTCTGGCTGATCCAACCGCGAAAATGACAATTGGTCAAATGTCCGAAGTGGGCTTCCTTTTATTATTACCGTTATTCTTTACCAAGTTTGGATTTAAGAAGACGATTTTAGTTGGTATGTTGGCCTGGGCCGTTCGCTACTTGTTGTTTGCGTATGGAAATGCTGATGATTTATCATTTATGCTCATCATTGGTATCGCATTGCACGGTATCTGTTATGACTTCTTCTTCGTGTCGGGTCAGATCTATACAGATAGTAAAGCAGGTGTAAAGTATAAAAGTGCGGCGCAGGGATTAATTACATTAGCGACCTACGGAGTAGGGCAGTTAATTGGTTTCTGGGTAGCAGGTTTCATTGGTGAAAAATATCAGGCGATTAAGGCAACCGATGTCGCGGGATTCTGGCAACAAACGTGGGTGGTCCCAGCAGGTATTGCATTCGTCGTGATGATTATATTCCTTGTTTTATTCAAGGACGAAAAAGTAGAGAGCAAAACAATATAATAAACTAACTTAATAAGAAGAGATATGGCAGATAATGTTTATGACGCGATCGTAATTGGATCCGGAATAAGTGGCGGCTGGGCAGCCAAAGAATTAACTGAGAAAGGGCTGAAAACAATTATGCTAGAGCGTGGTCGTAATGTCGAACACGTAAAGGACTATCATGCAAATAAGAATACTTGGGAATATCCTCACAGAGGTGGAAGAACGAAGCAAATGGAAGCGGACTACCCCGTTCTAAAGCGTGACTATCCGTTAAACGAGAAGAACTTGGACTTCTGGGTTAATGAAAAAGAAAGTCCGTACACTGAGGTAAAAAGATTTGACTGGTTTCGTGGATATCATGTTGGCGGTCGTTCTTTGATGTGGGGACGCCAAAGTTACCGTTTCTCGGACTTTGACTTCGGTGCAAACTTGCAGGATGGCCACGGTACGGATTGGCCAATAAGATATAAAGATATCGCTTCTTGGTATAGCTACGCTGAAAAATGGGCTGGTATTTCTGGAAACAGGGACGGGTTAGATGTCTTACCTGACGGCGACTTCCTTCCTGCAATGGATTTTAATATTGTTGAGAAAGACCTTGCTGAACGTTTGAAGAAAGAGTACGGAGGGAAGCGTCACTTCATTATGGGACGTACAGCGAATATCACTAAACCTCATACTGGACGTATCAACTGTCAATATCAGAACCAATGCTGGCTTGGTTGTAACTTTGGCGCATATTTTAGTACACAGTCTTCAACATTGCCTCCTGCGGTAGCTACAGGAAATCTAACGCTTCGCCCGTTCTCTATTGTGACTAAAATCATCTATGATAAGGATACGCAAAAGGCTAAAGGGGTGGAGATAGTAGATGCCGAAACAGGGAAAACATATGAGTATTTCGCGAAAATCGTTTTCGTTTGTGCTTCGGCGTTTAATTCAACATGGGTATTGATGAATTCCGCAACAGATGTTTGGGAAGGCGGATTAGGAAGTAGCTCCGGTGAATTGGGGCACAATGCGATGGATCACCATTTTCGTTGCGGAGCCGGTGGTACGATCGAAGGATATGAAGACAAATACGTTTTTGGTCGCCGTCCTACTGGATTGTATGTGCCACGTTTCCAAAATATTCCAGGTGACGATAAAAAGCGTGATTACGTACGTGGGTTTGGATACCAAGGTGCAGCTAGTCGCGGGCGTTGGTCAGGAGAGGTAGCAGAAATGAGTGTTGGCGGTGACTGGAAAGACGCTATGTTGGAGCCGGGTGACTGGTCAGTTGGTTTTACCGCATTTGGCGAGATACTTCCATACCACGAAAATCGGATCTTCTTAGATAAGGATAAAAAGGATAAGTGGGGACTTCCTGTTCTAGCGATGGATATGGAGATCAAAGATAATGAGAAAAAAATGCGCTCGGACATGCAGAACGAGATGAAAGAAATGCTTGAGAAAATAGGTGTGAAAGATGTTTATACCTATGATAATGAGTATCATTTCGGTATGGGGATCCATGAGATGGGTACAGCACGTATGGGTACAGATCCTAAAAACTCTGTACTTAATAAACACAATCAAGTATGGGATGCGAAAAACGTCTTTGTCACTGACGGTGCAGCAATGGCTTCAGCAGCTTGTGTGAATCCTTCTTTAACATATATGGCCCTTACTGCACGTGCGGTTGATTTCGCCGTAAGCGAACTTAAAAAGGGCAACTTATAGTAGCTCGTACGAATCCCATATACCCCGAAGGGGTGGGGAAGAATACGCTACAAATTGACTTACAAGGTATCAACATGTTGCCGGATCCAGCGTCTGGGTCTGGCCTCATTTCGAAAAAGGGTGATATCATCTGAGTAGTTGATTCCATGTAACCGAAGCAGCTTTGTTCGTTAAGTTGCAGAGAGGTCAATTAGAGTAATTCGTTTGTAAACATTGAACATAAACTAAATAGAATGAAAGATAACAAAAATTCACGCAGGGATTTTATAAAAGGTGCAGCGCTCGCAGCTGCAGGATTTATGATTGTTCCGCGTCACGTATTAGGAGGTTCTGGCTTTATAGCACCTAGTGATAAATTAGTGATCGCAGGTATTGGGGTTGGAGGGAAAGGACAGAGCGATATCGCAAATTTCTACAAGAGTGGAAAGGCAGAGATCGCTTATCTTTGTGATGTAGACGATCGCAGAGCCGCTACTTCAGTGAAGAACTTTCCTAAAGCGAAATATTACAAAGACTACAGGGAGATGCTCGACAAAGAACACAAACATATCGACGCAATCTCTATTTCGACTCCCGATCATAACCATGCAATACAAAGTGTGGCCGCTATTCAACTAGATAAACATGTGTATGTACAAAAACCGCTTACACACGACGTTTGGGAAGCTCGCGTGTTGACAGACTTGGCTAAAAAGCACAAAGTCGTGACGCAAATGGGGAACCAAGGAGCATCCAACGATGGTCCGCGAGAAATTAAGGAATGGGTTGAAGCTGGTTTAATTGGTGATGTGCATACCGTGTACTGCTGGACAGATAGACCCGTGTGGCCATCAGGTATTCCTTGGCCAACGCAAACCGCTCAGGTGCCAAAAGAATTAGATTGGGATTTATGGCTAGGTACAGCTCCTCGTAAAGATTACATTGAGAAATTAGTACCATTTAACTGGAGAGGTTGGTGGGATTATGGTACAGGTGCCTTAGGTGATATGGGTTGTCATTTATTAGAGGTCCCTTTTAGTGTATTAGGACTTCAATATGTACAGGACGTACAGGCTACAGTAGGAACTGTCTATGCCGATGAATTCCAACGTGCGTATTATCCGGAAAGTTGTCCTCCGTCAAGTCATGTAACCATGACATTCCCTAAAACACCGAAAACGACAGGTCCTGTGACTTTACACTGGATGGATGGAGGTATACAGCCAACTCGTCCAGAGGAGTTAGGTCCAAATGAGATTTTTGGTGATGGCGGTAATGGAATATTATTAATTGGTACCAAGGGTAAAATTTTGGCGGACACATATGGAGATAATGCACGTTTGTTGCCTACTTCAAGAAAAGAGCAAGTGGCGCTGAAATATGAGCGTGTCCCCGGTAAGGCGGAAGGACATTACGGTCAGTGGGTAGAAGCGTGTTTAGCCGGATATGGTAACAAAGAAGTCAGTGCACCTTTTGAAATATCAGGACCACTAACCGAAGCGTTATTAATGGCAAACTTAGCAATACGTGGTGCTGATTTACGTATAGACGGAAATTATCCGGGTAGAAACTTGAAACTGCTTTGGGATAACAATCAGATGAAAGTTACTAACTTTGATGTGGTCAATCAATTTGTTAAAAGAGAATATCCTCAAGGTTGGGATATTAAATATAGTTTATAACATAAGATATTAACGATGAATAGAAGAGAAGCAATTCAACGTGTAGCAATGTTGATCGGAGGTTCAGTAGTTGGAGCAAATCTTTTTTTAGAAGGGTGTACAAGACCCGCGAGCAAAGATGTAGCTACACTATTTGAAGCAGAATCAACGAATTTTTTAGGTGATCTAGCGGAAGCCATTTTACCTAAGACTTCTACTCCAGGGGCGAAAGAGGCCGGTGTAGGTGAGTTTATTCCTGTAATGATTCGTGACTGTTATGACAAAGTTGATCAAGAAGCTTTCTTAAAAGGTCTTTCTGAAGTTGACGATCGTGCGAAGAAGGATTTTGGAAAGAAATTCCAAGAGCTTTCTAAGGAAGAACAATTACAGTTTGTGAATACATACGATAAAGAAGCTCAAGAGTTTCAAAAAGCGAGAAAAGAAGGTGATGCGAATCATTTCTTCCATCTGCTGAAACAGCTTACATTGACGGGTTTCTTTACTTCGGAAGTAGGTATGACGCAAGCTCTTCGGTATGTTAAAATTCCAGGGCGTTTCGACGGTAATTATCCGTATAAGAAAGGTGATAGAGCATTCGCATAACGAATGATGCATATTTGTAACGTAAAACCAGTTCGTAGATTTAGCGAACTGGTTTTTTTAGTTTAGGACTTTACCTGGACAATTCCATCATGAATATCGATTTGTCTTGACGTTTAATGACAAAATTTACTTGATCTGGTCGAATATGGGTATGTATTGTGACTGGTTGTCCCAGTTTTAATTCTTTCAGGTAATTGATGTCAATTGATTTAAACTGCTCACGAAGTACCATTTCGGCGGGCAGACAATCCAAACACCAATCCGTGTATTTTACATTGTTTACATGATTAACTATATCCAAATCAGAAAGCTTAGGAGTATAATTTGTTTCGATGTTGAATTCCTTTTCCATTTCGATCCTTTTAAAAGGCTGTATGGTTGATTTTTTTTCAGATATGATAATTGCGGGATCGATATGTATTCCTAGGTTCTCAGATTTCCGCTCCTCAACGTTGAAAACAGCCCAAAAGCTCGTCGCCGCTGCTATCTTTCGATTTCCTTTATATACTTCGAAGTTTCTAACAGACCGGTTTCCCATAAAATCTTGAACCCAAGTTTTAATTGTTATTTCTTCTAAGAATCGAGGTAGTTTTGAAATTTCAATTCTCACACGGCTTAAGACCCATGATTGCGAATTTTTCGCCATCTCCATGTATCCAAATCCCAATTGTTCAGCATGATCGGAGGCGGTGAGTTGAAGTAGGTTACTTAACTCGCTGTATTTCAATAATCCGTTAGCGTAACACTGAGTGAAGTTTATTTTGTAATGATTTGAAAATATTGATGGCTCCATTGGATAAATGTCCTTAAATTTGCAATAATGTAACGAATTTGATGTTATATATGAAACAAAGATTACTAATTTTTATCTTTAGGCACGAATTCGTGGGATTTTAAACACACGATAGATTTTAATATAGAAGGAATATGGTAGGTCAGATTATTGAAAAAGAGCATATAAGTGAATATAGAATTATCCCAGCGGAAGAAGATAAGTCGACCACGTTGCGTGAGAAACTGCTGTCGGCTCAGCGACTGGGGAATGAATTTAAATCGAAGACAACTATTGTATTCCAGACTGAAGATGGGCCGAAACGCATCGAAACAACTGTCTGGTCATTGACAGAACAGTACGTTCAAATTAAAAGTGGCGTTCTGATTCCATTAAAATCAATTATTGAAGTTGAATTATAAAGGTTTTTGGTGGTCGTCACTATTCTAGATTTTTTTACAAAAAAAAGGTAATCTCTAGCAGATAATTAGCAGTCAAACAATCGCTGCTCACAGCAGGTAAATAGCATTGTAAAGTTTTTAGGCGTGTTGACAGGAAGTTTGAGTTTTGTGTTAAGCACAGCTCTTCAGACGCGGATAAGTCCGAAACAATCTCTCTCTACAGCCATCAATAAATGACTATCAGAGGGACTTCTTATACGCTATTTATCCTAATAGGACAGCTACAATTGTTGATTGATTCAAGACAGATCAGCAGTACTAGTGGCATGCGCTGCCAAAAAGCGTTAATCTACATCGCCATTTTTTTGACATCTGGAATAATCCAAGCTCCGTAATAATTGTTATTAAGCCAAAGCGATCCAGTGGATCGGAATAGGATGCAATTTTTATTTTGATGGCGACTTTGGAGGTGGTATACTGTAGGTCAATCAGTCAGAATTTGCTCGTTTATCGTGTTATTCAAGCTAGAATTGAAAAAAATACTACTATCGATAAATAGTGGTAAGGGGAGGATATCAAAACGAACGAACCTCTTTTATATAGATCACTCGTTTTGATATTATTTTATTACTGCGTTATTTCTTCTTTCTTTCTCGTTCTAGGATCTCTTTTAGTTCTTTGGCTATTTTAGGGTGCTTATTAAATACATTTTTAGTTTCCCCTATATCGTCTGATAAATTATAGAGCTGTGCAGTTGAACTGTTTCCTAATTCAATGTCCGTAAGCTTGCTATATGCCGGTCTATTACTTGGCTCAATATATTTCCAATTATCCTTTACCACTGCTAGAGAGCCAGCATGTTCAATTAGATAAGGACGGCCAATTTCTGCGTCACCAAAGATTGTTGAAGCAAGGTTATAGCTGTCAATCGCATCTTCTGGTATGGGTTGACCGATAAGTTTTGCAACGGAAGCAATGATATCGATTTGCGAAACAGGAAGATTGGATGTTTTATTTTTTGGAATTTGAGGGCCCGAAACGATAAAAGGGACACGGGTCCCCGCTTCAAAAATACTGTACTTCCCCCCGCGTAGCGGTCCCGATTGATTGTGAACGCTCCGATGTTCGCTCGCTCCATCGATATAACCATCATCTAGTACTGGCCCGTTGTCACTAGTGAAAATAATTATGGTTTTCTCTGCGATTCCCAAGGTATTTAACTTGTCTACTATTTGTCCTACCGTCCAGTCCATTTGTAAAATTGCGTCACCACGGTACCCTAAGCCACTTTTACCTTTAAAAAGTGTGGAGGGCATGCGGGGGACATGTGGTTCTGTCATGGAGAAAAACAAGAAGAATGGCTGATTTTTGTTCTCTTCCAAGAAATTCTGAGCGACAGTTAGAAAAGTGGGAGTGATCTCTTCGTCTACCCAACGTGCTTGTTTTCCTCCTGTCATAAACCCTATACGACCAATACCGTTGACGATCGTATTGTCATGTCCATGTCCAGGGGATGCCATCATTTTCAGTAATTCGGGATTTTCTTTTCCGGTCGGTTCAGTTCCAATCTTTTTTTCGTAATCGACCATGATAGGGTCATCAGAATCGAGCCCAATAACATTATGATTTTCCAGAAATACGGTCGGAACCCTATCAGCAGTAGCGGGAAATATGAATGAATAATCAAAACCAACTTCAATTGGTCCGGGTTTTATTGCTTGATTCCAGTCTTTCTGTACGGAATCACCTAACCCAAGATGCCATTTTCCAACTATAGCTGTTTTGTAACCAGCTTGTTTAAATATCTTTGGTAGGGTTGTTTTGTCGGTTGGTATAATTAATTTCGCGTCACCGGGTAATACACCTGTTCCCTGCTTCCGCCATGGATACACACCGGTCATTAAGGCGTAACGAGACGGGGTACAGGTGGATGAGGTACTATGAGCATCCATGTATTTGGTTCCGTTTTTTGTTATACTGTCAACATTTGGAGTTTGGATCTGGGTGGCCCCGTAGCTGCTAAGGTCCCCATATCCTAAGTCATCGCAATAGATCAAAATTACGTTCGGTTTTTCTTGGGCATGAGTATTCATCGATAATGCTGTGTAGAATATCATTACGAGTATCATCGCAAGGGTAGTAGGTCTAGTCATTTCAATAATGTCGTTATTTAATTTTTGTACTGGTTTTCTCCTTTTTCATGAAACGGCAATTGAAGATAAACAAAAAACATAATAACGGCGAGATTGGCAAAAAAAATACGAGGAGTTAATACTGTGGAAAAGCTCAGTTATTCGTGATAAATCAAAATATTTTGATAAAATTTGCTGCTATTTCTCTTGGAACCTCATCCAGGTTCCGAAATGTCGCTGCTTATCGGGCTCTTTATGTTGTTTACTGCTCCCCGAAAACATGACGATGAGAGGTCAGTAAGTTTAACACTTCATCACTTTGTTTTTCATTTATTTTAGGGTATGTTCTAAAAAGCCTAAGTTCATATCTTTTTTCTAATAAGCACTTTCCTATAGAAATGATAATGATCAATCATTTTATGATATTGGTGTTTTCTCTTTCTTTGATTATTTATTAATCCAGGTTTTATTCCTTTAGAATAATTGTCAAGAAATGATTAATACAGTAAAAGTAGAACGCGCAAAAAGAAACATAACCCAGGCACAGTTGGCAGAAAAAGTATATGTTTCGCGTCAAACAATTAATTCGATAGAAACAGGGAAATTCGTTCCTTCAACTTTATTAGCATTGAAAATTGCAAAATTTTTCGATACCACAGATAACGAGCTTTTTTAACTTGAAGAGAAAGACGTTTGGTAAGTGCCGAGGAGAAATACGGTTTTGGGCACGACATGTGCTACGACACAGTGATAAACCATCCTTGCTTAGTGCGGACAATTTGCAGTTTTTTATGTTTTAGTTGTGGTTCCATATTTCTAAAGAATTTACAGTCCAAATTATTAGGTAGGATCGGAGTTCTACAAACAGAAAAACCCCTTCTATCAGATATAGAAGGGGTTTTTTGTTTGTACCTAGTGCGGGAATCGAATTCGCGCTGCCGTTTTTTACCCTTTTTTTGCCTGAAATTTCATGTTTTTACTATCTTTTTACACTAAATATACCCAATTTTATCAATTTTTTGGTGGGACTTTTGGTGGGACTTTTTTGCTATTTAATTCTGGTATTCAGTTCGTTATTGAAATTCAATGTTCGTTATTTCATTTTTGTGCACTTTTGTCTATTCAAATTTGCTGTTTGAGATGTGTTTTAATAATAAGGATTTTGCTGTATTATTGCCTATATTTAAGAGCTAGCTGTAAGCTTAAGGAATTATTACGATGCTTATAAATGGTTGTTAAAATTAGACCAGTCTATTATAAGTAATTATGTTTTCAATTATCAAGGTCAAACTTTCCCCGCTGACAGGAAAGTATACTTTATCAGATACGCAGATGTATTAATCGAACTGCATAAATACACAGATTACATAGAAGCAAGTTTAAAATCATTGAATTTCAAGCATTCTAAAATATCAGAGTTTGAAAAGCATATAATAGATGACATTACCTTTGATAACTATATTTCCAGAGTAAAATTAGCGAAACATATAAATTGGTTGTTGATGAGGTAAGTATTCAAAATACCCGTTCGATAGTGGATCGGTGCTATATTCTGGAAACACCTTGAATTTTTTTGTAATTTTGCGGGGAACAACTAAAAACATTTCGAATTTGGAGATTCTTTTAATTGAAGATGAAGTCTCTGTTATATCGCTGATAGAAAGAGGACTGAAGTATGAAGATTTTCATTTCACTATTGAAATGGATGGAATAGGAGGATTAAAGGCAGCAAGCTCAAAAACATTTGACCTCATAATCCTTGATGTCATGCTTCCCAACATGAACGGGTTTGACGTTTGTCGACAAATTCGGAAGTTTGATCATGAGGTTCCCATATTAATTCTTACCGCACTGGATCAAACCGAAGATGTCGTTGAGGCCTATAATCGCGATGCGGACGATTACATGACCAAGCCCTTTAAATTAGAAGAATTAAAAGCGCGGATAAAACGCCAATTACGAAAACAGTCCAATAACAATTCAAAAAGTCATATACTGCAGTTAGACGATCTTATGCTAGACAGATCTAGTAAAAATGTAACACGTGATCATAATCAAATTCCTTTAACAGCCACTGAATTTCGATTGTTAGAATACCTGATGGTCAATAGAAACAAAGTATTATCTCGAATGGATATTTTGGAGGCAGTGTGGGAAATGGACGTAAGTATGAATACCAATGTGGTGGATGTATATGTCAATTATTTACGTAAAAAAATAGATAAGAATTTTAACAACAAACTCATTCATACAGTTATAGGAATGGGATATGTGATGAGAAATGAAAATTAAGGCAAAGATTATATTATCATTTTCACTAATAGCAATAGGCCTTATTGCATTGTTTGCGTACTATGTTTCCTATTTTACAAGAGATAGTCTTCAGACCAAGTTCTATCACAGATTGGAAGAAAATGCTCGAATCGTAGGCGGAAATATCATTCAGAACAATTCTTATAATAACCGTATTTACTATGAAGTTAAACGGAAGTATCTTAAACAATTATCAGAGGGGAAGGATCATTTATTACGCATAGTAAAGGGGAGTAAAGAACTTCGATATCGTCCTGAACTTCCCATGCCCGTAGAGTTTTATCAAGAAGCTATAATAGAGGGAAAGGCGAGCTATCTACATAAAAACAAATCATATGTGGCGCTTTTCTTTGAAGACTCGTTACATCCAGAAAACTTATTGGTTATTTCCGAAGGGATTGACGACTATGGACATAGTGAACAGGAAGATTTGGATAGAACGCTGCTAACCGGAGGGCTAATCTCGCTTTTTTTTATCATTACGCTCGCTTTTTACTTTGCCAATAGAATCCTTAAACCGCTAAAAGTCCTTAATGATGAATTGGAAAAAGTAAATATTGCGACCTTGGATCATCGGTTGAAAAATAGGTTCAGTAGCAAAGGAGATGAGATCGATCAACTGTATGGGAATTACAACTCCATGCTCGATCGTTTGGATATTGCTGTCCAGGTTCAGAAAAGTTTTATAGGCAATGCATCCCACTCTTTGCGAACCCCTTTAACGATTATCGGTGGAGAAGCAGAACTTGCTCAGGGTCAGCTGGACAGCTCGCATGAAGCTTATGAAAGTGTGGAGACCATTATCCTCCACACCAATAAGATGAAATTCATGATTAAGGATCTGTTGGTCATGTCAAGTTTAGGAAGCGAGAGGAAGATCAAGGACGAGCTCCCTGTAAGGATTGATGAGCTGATTTTCGAGGTAATTAAAACGGAGACTGAGCTCAACTCCAAAAGTAAAGTGCAGTTTGATTTGACCAATATTCCTGAAGACAGCGATGATTTGATGGTGAAGGCTAATCCCGATCTTTTTTATATTGCTTTTAGTAATATACTGTCTAATGCCATCAAATATGGCAACCAGAAACCTGTTCAGATCCATCTAGATTTTGATCAATTTAATGTCATAATAAAAATAATCGACCATGGCATAGGCATTCCCGCCAAAGATCAATCAAATATTTATTATTCCTTTTTTAGAGCCTCGAATGTGGGGGAGATTTACGGGAATGGCCTCGGATTAGTCCTAGCGCGTAACATTTTTATACTTCATAATGCACAATTGGAATTAGATTCCCAGGAAAACCAAGGCACAACGGTTACCGTAAAAATTCCTAGATCAGGCTTCTAATACCATTCTAATTTCAGGCTAATTTCATTTTTATATGTTGAATCTATATTTGGGAGACTGAATATTTCAACATGAAAAAATATCTTCTTATTTCCCTTATTTATAGTCTGTTCCTGCAGTGTTCATTTGCTAATGACCGCGCCGATTCCTTAAAAATTGATGCGGTTCGTGACACGCTCTCGGACGAGCCGGAATCGGCTAAGCTCTTCAATCTCGACATCTTGCTAAGAGCGGGATTGAACGCTAATAACATCGGAAATGACGATAGTAAATTAAACGCAAATCTTGATGAAGCGCGGATTTTACTAAGTGGTGAATACAATGATCAGTTATCGTATAAGGTGAGATTCCGGTTAAATAGATCATTTGCGCCGACCTCTCAGGATAATGGGTCCGCAGCGTTAGACTTTGCCTTTTTAAAGTACAAGTTCGGAAGGGACAACAAATGGGCAATTACTGCAGGAAAGCAAAGTGCCATGGTGGGGAGTTATGAATTTGAAAACAACCCCATCTATGAATATAGATTCACGGACTATGTAGATAGAATCTTAAATTTATTCGTCGTGGGAGGTATGTTGAGTTATGAGATGAACCCCAATCATTCCTTAAATCTTCAAATATATAATACATCAAATCATAGTTTTGACAGGCTTCTATCCGATAATGGATACTCGGCAGGAGATCTTCAAGCATCTCAAGTTCCTTTAGGGGCTTATTTTACGTGGATTGGCGCATTTGCAGACAAGAAATTCACAACAAAATGGTCCTACAATATTTCTCAGTTTGCAAAGTCTAAGACTAATCATGCCGTCTCTTTAGCCAATAAGTATAAGACAGATCGCCAAATGATCTATCTAGATCTGCAATATTCTTTCTATGCGGTTGATCATGTGATGATCGGCTCTTCGGTTATCAATGATTTTTACGCGCGTACTGGAGCAGATAAGACACTGGCTAAGAATATTGCTTACAAATCAGCGATACTGCGATATGATCAGTTCTTAGCAGATAAGTGGGAACTGGCTATGAAGGGGGGGGTCGAAACCGCTGGTTCCACTTCGGACGACGAACTCGGTCAGGATTTTCGTACAAATTACACCTATTTCGCCGCGTTGCAGCATAAACCATTTAAGACTAAAGACCTAAGATTCTATGTTGGGTATATGGGAAATACGGTGGTACATAACGATATAGTAAACGTTGATCAGAAGCAATTTAACAGGATCACCTTAGGAACTTATTTCACTATCCCGGTATTATAAATCGATTATTGTTGTAAAATTTTTATCAAAAAAGTATGCGTTTAACACCAAGAGAAACTGAAAAGTTGATGTTGTACCTAGCCGGAGAGCTAGCTGCAAAAAGACTCCAAAAAGGGGTGAAGTTGAATTATCCTGAAAGCATTGCGTACGTCAGTTCCCAGATTGTTGAAGAGGCCCGTGTTGGTGAGAAATCTGTAGCAGACCTGATGGAGTTCGGTACGAAACTACTGACTAAAAGTCAAGTGATGGAAGGAGTTCCAGAAATGATTTACGATATACAGGTTGAGGTAACTTTTCCTGATGGGACAAAATTAGTTACGGTAAATAACCCGATTCGTTAATCTTAAAACATAAAAATATGGTTCCAGGAGAATACATTTTAAAAAAGGAGGAAATCCTAGCTAATGAAGGTCAAAAGACCGTGAGTATTTCAGTAAAAAACGAGGGTGACCGTCCAATCCAGATTGGTTCGCATTATCATTTTTTTGAAACCAATAGATTCCTGTCTTTCAATAGGGAGAAGGCATTCGGGATGCGTTTAAATATTCCGGCGAGTACGGCCATACGATTTGAACCTGGTGAAGAAAAGAAGGTAATCTTAGTGGAAATTGGTGGAAATAAGGAGGTTCACGGTTTCAACAACCTGACCAATGGAAAGGTTAGCGATGTGAAAATTAAGACTGCGGCATTAGCTAAAGTAAAAGAACAGAAATATAGAAATTCCAAATAATCATTAAAAAGAAAAACATGGCAGCATGGAATAGAAGAGAATGGATCAAGGTCGTAGGTTTAGGGGCGCTTGGTACCGCAGTGTCGAGCTTAGATGCGTTAGGACTGGAGAAACTGGGGCTGGACAGCTCATCGGTTAAATATATTGATGGTGTATTGCATATTCCCAGAGATAAATACGCTTCACTTTTTGGACCGACAACCGGTGATAAAGTAAGACTGGCAGACACCGAACTGTTCATAGAAATCGAAAAGGATTTCAATATTTATGGTGAGGAAAACAAGTTCGGTGGAGGGAAAACCATCCGAGATGGCATGGGCCAGTCTGCACGAGCTTTAAGAGATGAAGGGGTATTGGACTTTGTTATTACAAATGCCATTATCATTGATCACTGGGGTATTGTAAAAGGAGATGTTGGTATTAAGGATGGAAAAATTGTAGGTGTTGGTAAAGCGGGAAATCCTGATGTACAAAGTGGAGTTACTGAAGGTATGGTTATCGGGGCCTCGACTGAGGTTCACAGCGGGGCAGGTTATATCTTAACCGCAGGAGGTATTGATACACATATTCACTTTATCAGTCCCCAACAAGTAGAAACGGCTCTATATAGTGGCGTAACAACTTTTATTGGTGGCGGGACAGGACCCGCTGATGGTTCGAATGCGACAACCGTTACGCCGGGGAAATGGTATATGGAGAGAATGTTTGAGGCTTTCGAAAATATCCCTGTCAACGTAGGATTTTTCGGAAAGGGAAATGTTTCTACGATGAAACCAATTGAAGAACAAATTGAAGCTGGTGCACTGGGGGTGAAGATTCATGAGGATTGGGGCGCGACTCCTGCCACCATCGATGCGTCTTTGAAAGTCGCCGATAAATACGATGTTCAAGTAGCTATACATACGGATACCTTGAATGAAGCAGGGTTCTTGGAGGATACTGTCGCTGCAATT
>NZ_JABMCQ010000006.1 GCF_013179575.1 Sphingobacterium shayense
CGCGATTCATTTCCTGTTCTAGCTTAATTTTAAAAGGAGAATAATAATTTACGATAGCGGTATCATTCTGAACTGAAGTGTCGATTTGATAATATTGTACCTTTTTTACCGTGGGATGTAACTGTGTTTTACAGGATATGACTAACAGCGGGATTGTTAAAAATGCCCAAATACTCCAGGAACGCTTCATACTCATGAATTTTCTCCAAAAGTACAGACTATAATTAAATTTCTTATAGGATGGGACAAATATCTTTTAAAAAAAAGGACACTTAACGATATGCTAAGTGTCCTTCATTGTTTTGTTTCAACTCTATTTTTTGGATATCTTGTACAGCTTGCCGCCGTCAGTTACCGTAAACAATTCGCCGTTATTGCCCTGTTTTATATCACGAAAGCGTTGGCCCTCTTTCGCTAATAGGCGTTCCTCACCAACAACTTTATTGTCTTTGATGACGATGCGGGCAATATGGGTACTACTCAGTCCTGAGATAAATAAATTGTTCTTCCATTCTGGAATTACATCACTGTCATAAAAGGTGATTCCGCTGGGAGATAATACTGGATCCCAGTAATAAACAGGCTGTTCTAGACCTTCTTTTTTCTGGATTACTGGATCACCAACTTTTTCTCCACTGTATTCTAGCCCATAGGTTATCTCCGGCCAACCATAATGCTTCCCAGGTTCCACTCTATTTAACTCGTCCCCACCTCTAGGCCCAAATTCAGTTTCCCATAGGTCTCCTGTCTCGGGGTGGAAGGCCATGCCTTGCACGTTACGATGTCCATAGGAATAAATCTCTGGACGAGCATCTGCTTGAGAGGCAAACGGGTTGCCTTCCGCAGGTTTGCCATCTTTTGTAATTCGTATAATTTTGCCCAAGGCCGATGTTAAATCTGCTGCTTGCGGGCGAGTCTCTAAATCTGATCGCTCTCCGGTACTTAAATATAAAAAACCATCTTTTCCAAATAATACCCGTCCGCCATAATGTAGTTTACCATCGTAGGTTGGAAGTGCTTGATAAATAACGGATGCTTGTTCAATAGTTTTCTCATCGTCGGAAAGTCGGCCTTTTCCAACTGCCGTATGGTTTCCACCATTAGCAGGTTCAGAGAATGCCCAATAAACTGTTCGGTTAGACGTGAAATCAGGATCTAAGGTAATTCCAAGTAACCCTCCTTGGCCGTCAGCATCAACTTTCGGTAAGCCGGTGATAGCCTCACTAACGGCTCCATCTACACCGACAATCCGCAACGTTCCTTCCCGCTCGGTGATTAATAATCGTCCGTCAGGTAATACTGCAATAGCCCAAGGAGACTTAAGTTTGTCGGTAACAACGGTACTTTCATAAGCTGTCGTCGTTTTTACTCCAGCGATTCGGGTCTGTCCGTCAAAAGCCGGAGGATAATCGGTATTTGCTTTTTGTGTTTCCACGGGAGGATATATACTATCTGAAGCCGTGCTATCAGAAGAGGTACTCGTTGCCGCCGTATTATTGTTACATGAAGCCATAAATAAGCCGAATGCCGGTAGCAAAAATGCAGGTAGTTTGTTCTTCATATGTTTGTCTGTTATGTTACGAAAGATCGTTATTGTCATTACTTAATTTCACGACGGATATAATAGCGGTCCTTCTCTTACAATGTTTAGTTTTCTACGTTTAGGAAATTAACTGCAAAATACAAGAATTTGTTTCAAATCACATCATAAAAAGTGATTAAATTTATATTTTCATGGGTCGCCTATTTCGTTGCTTCAATTAATTCCTAGAGCTAATATGCTATGAGAAATACTATTTAGCTACTTTTGGTAGACTTCCGCGGCTGATGTCTGTATGATTTTTAGATCGCGTCGTCCTTGGGTCGGACGTTTGCGATTCTCCTTAACTATCGTAAAAGATACTGTTTAACCGAGTATAATATATTATACGAAATCCTATTTGTTTTTTTATTTTGTAAAACTCTGTAATATAAGTTTTTACGTGTATTGTAGTCATTTTGTAGTCGCTGTTTTATTGAATCCGGTTCGTGAGCTACAGGGATGATTGGGTATATTGGGGTAATGATGAAAAAAATATTTTTTAATTATAGGGCGTTTAATCGAACAAAAATGAATCGTTATAGAATGATCTTTTGTGCGAGTGTGGTTGCTTTTTTGTTTGCTGGCTGCAATCAGATTTCCCAAAGTTTTAAAGATACTTTTAAGCAGCCCGCTCAGGGTGAAAAACAAGGAACATCTCGCATGATGAAACGGATGATGAATGAAGTTTTAACCAAAGAGAATTATTTAGATAACGCAGGATATCTTAGAGGAGTGAAACAGAAACTTGAGGATCTGCCTAAGTTTAAAGGCAAGTCGCTACAGGTATACAGTGATATCCATTTTTACGATGATGGTAGGGTGATGTTAAGTCTGCGGGATCCGGATATTTTAGAGAACGTTGATAGCTATACTTTTCGTGATGGCGAGTGGCAGGAGCCAGAGCCGGTTCAGGTGAGCAGCAGAGTAGATCTCGACCAGCAAGTTTTATCGCTCGATTCGATAGATTTCGGTACAGTTACAAAACTTTACAACTATTTGAGTAAAGAATCGGAAAAGATTGACGGCGCAGAAGATGTTAATCATATTTACTTGATAATTAGACCTACATTGATCGACAATCAATGGTATTCCTCAGTGCAAGGGGCTCGGGGGACGTATAGCCTGCGTGCTATGTTGTCCGGCGAAATAATAAAGTTTGAACGAGATTAATAAACAAGGTATGTCTAGAAGCTTTTGGGTATTGTATTTAATGTTTTTCATCTTTGTCTTTCCGATGATATTTGAGTACGCTCCGGTTATGCTAGGAGGAAGCAGTATGTTCGGTTATACATCATCTTGGATATCTATTCTTTACCTTTCTATCGGTAGCGTAGGGTGGATATTGTTTATTGTTGCCTATTATTTAAAAATGGTGCGGCCGGGGATAGTGATGCAAAAAAGTGCAAATAAAACTTTACAAGAAGGGATTCTACGCGTAGCTCGAGTCGAGTCGAAGAAGATTTTAAAGGATGCACAAAACCATCAGGAGCTGGAACTAGAATTGAGTTTTAAGAACTTGTCAAATGTGTCGGTTAAAATCCCCTACGAATTAAATGACGGCTCGCCGGAGAAAAAACGGTTTGAAGTAGGGAAGAACGTGGATATTCGTATTAATCCTAGTATGGGCGCGCCGCTGATCATCATAGATGGTTCTTGGTTTGGAAAACGCAATATTTTAAACCCATATAATCTGGGATTGATTTTCCTTGCAATATTTTGTGTGAGCTATCTGGTATTCTCTTATTGGTTTCAAAATAACGGAATGGGTTGGCGTTTTCTACACTTTTGGCATCCGTGGGTTACTATTCCGTATTATGGTTTGTTTTTCGGCCTTTTAGTTGGTCAATTTCTATTTGGAGAGGTGATGGGGGTGCATACCAAAAGAGCAAATATGGATCGCAAAATTCTTATAAAAGGGAAGACCGCTATAGCGAAGTTACGCGAAAGGAACCAAACAGGCTTGTACATTAACGAACAACCACAAATACGGTTTGAATTTGAGTTTACAGATGATCAGGGGCAAATCCGCGTCGGTAGTGTTAAAAAGATAGTCAATCTTTTGGAATTACATACTATCAATGTAACTGAGTTGCCTATTTTTTATTTACCAGAGGATCCATCAAAAGTCCTTTTGGCGGAGGATTTTTATTTTGATGAAAATTATTAGTTACAATTATCTTTTTTGTTAAAAAGTAAAACGCCATCCCGTATTCTTTGATAGCGACTTGCTTTCAGCTCTTTTGATCCTTGAAAAGAGACTCTAAAAAAGGAGACCTGAGATGGGATGGCAACCCCATGAATTTGAATTAATTTGATATATTTAGCTTTTGAGCCAAATAAACGGCGTAATTTACTATTTGGCTTCTTACAATTTATTCAAATTAACTCATGTCGAATATTCAATATTTTGTTTGCGTAGCCTTCATTCTATTAAGCTATACTGTGAATGCGCAGGGGAATACTCTGGCGGCGTTATTGGATAAAGCAAAGTCAGCTCGTATGGACGCGAATGCTGAGGAAAATTATCGTTTGCTTCATCAAGCAGAGCAACGAGCCGATCTTGAGAATTATCCCATTGAACGTGGAAAATTATTCTCCGAATTGAGTAAACATTATTTAGTAACTGACAATTTTGATCGTGCAAAAATATACGTCGATAGTAACTTAACCCTTTCAAAAGCCTCTCGGAATGACCTCGCGTTGGCGCATGCATATACCGGAGCAGCAACGTATTATAATTATTTGGATATCGGGAATCTTGCGGTGGAATATGCGCAACGGACAACGGAAGTTTTGAAACGATCTCCTGATGCTTCGCTCGCTGCCAGAGCCTATTATATTCTTTACGGTGTATATTCTGGATGGGATGATCTGGCTTTAACAAGTAAGTACGCAAAATTGGCAATCGAAAATTCTAAACTAGCGAAAGACTTTGAACTTCTTGCAAATTCATACAGTGCTTATTCAACGGTAATGGAATATCAATATCGTAAGAATAAAGAAGGTATTTATTTAGATAGTATTGCTCATTATCTGCATCTTTCATTAAATGTTTTTGAAACAAATCCTTCAGCAGTGAGTAAGCGGACATATGCGATTTCTAATGTGAATCTTGCAAATTATTTTTTTCGATACGGGGATGAAAAAAAGCCAGCGATACAGGATAGTATATTGAAGTATACGAATGCGGCTAAAGAGATTTATCTGATTCATGACAGGAGTTATTTGATTATGGGAAACGTAAACGGCTTACTTGCTGAGGTAGCTAAGGTACGTGGTAATGATCAGGTCGCTGAAAGCTATTTAATGGATTCCTACATTCATCTGCGTGCTTCAAAGGCTCCTTCCTATTACGCGCTAGCTAATGTTACCCAGGGATTGAGTGATTTCTATAGCGAGCGAAACGATTTTGAGAAAGCACTATTTTATCAAAAAAAGAAACAAGAATTTGAACAGAAAATCTTCGATGAAGCGGAGATGCGGCAAACAAAACGGTTAGAAACACAGTTCGAAAATAAACAATTGCAAGCACAAATACAGGTTGCGCAGGATCGAGAAAGTCAGCGGCGTATTCAAATAGTACTATTGATTGGACTTTGTTTGCTTTTGGTAATCGTGGTGTTTCTAATTCGAATATCGAGTAAGAATAAGCATAGGCTAGATCGAGAGCGCAATTTAAGATTGCAGCAACAAAAGGATGATAATGAAAGGCAAGCAAAATTGCAACAGCAAATTCAACTGGAAGAGCAGGCTAGGTTACGATCAGAACAGGAACTTCTTTACATTAAACAAGATCAATTACAAAAAGAAGCTATGGCCGACGCGTTGCAGATCGATCGAAAAAATAGGCTCTTACTTCAACTCAAGGAGAAATTTAAACAATTCGAGACAACCGAAAATGGGAGATTCATCGATCGAATAATTAAGGAAGAAATGCGACTGGAAGAAAAAGTGGAACAATCCGCAAGAGCATTTAAAGACATTCACCCAGACTTTTTTGAGAAGCTTAAAATCCAGTCAGGAGATAAACTCTCAGCACTTGAGCTCAAACATTGTGCATACATGCATTTACAGTTATCGACCAAAGAGATTGCTGCCGCATTTCATATTGAACCCAAAAGTGTACGCGTTAGCAAATATCGAATTAAACAAAAGCTTCAACTACCTAAAGAAACGGAGTTAAATAATTACCTTCAAACACTCGTTAATAATTCTTAAAGTGAAATTGATTTAAAATTATAAGTAACTTATAGTCAGGTAGATATTTAATGTGTAGTCATTTTGTAGTCGCCTGATTTATACCATTTTCATTTGGTCTGTCGTAGATTTAAAAACACAGTTTTATAAACTTAAAATCGACGCGATGGATAAACGTTCTAATTTTTTACCTTTTATAGAGGTTATTGAATGGCACGATCAGCCCACAACAGTAATGATGTGGAAAGTGCCGGATGAAGATCGAGAGATAAAAAATGGTGCAAAGCTCATTGTGCGAGAGGGGCAGGCCAGCATGTTTATGACACAGGGAACGGTTGCTGATATTTTTCAAGCGGGCGCTCACGCCTTGCAGACACAAAATATTCCAATATTGACCCGCATAAAAGGATGGAAATATGGTTTTGAAAGCCCATTTAAAGCAGACGTATTTTATTTTGCACTAAAACAGTTTCTGAATTTAAAATGGGGAACACCCTCCCCGGTAATTCTGCGGGATCCACAATTTGGGCAAGTGCGTCTACGTGCATTTGGGAGTTATAATGTTCGTATTAGCAATATAGAACGTTTTTTTCGTGAATATGCAGGGGTCAGCGCCGAATTGACGATTAAAGATTTCGAAGTGAAACTTCGAGATTATATAGCACCGAAATTTGCAGAGGCATTGGCGCAGTTACAGATACCTACATTGGATATCGCACGTAACCTTTCGGTATTAAATAATCAAATAGAACCGTTAATACTGCCTTATTTTGAAGATCTTGGAATAACTATAACACAGTTTACTGTTACCTCCGTCAGCCTGCCACAACAGGTTACTGAATTTTTTGATAAAGTTACTGGGATGAATATGGTTGGGGATGATGCAGCGCGGTTTCGAGAATTTAATACATCGTTAGCAATTGGTTCTCCAAATAGTGTAATAGCGGGCGATGTTCAGCAGGGGGTGGGTTTAGGTTTATTGATCAAAGAAATGCAAAATCAGCCAGTTAACGATACGTCGGGAACTTCATCAACCGACATTACAGCGTCATTACAACAATTAAAAAAGCTTTTTGATTCAGGGTTAATTGATGAAAATGAGTACAAGGATAAGAAGACTGAATTGCTATCAAAACTATAATTAAACGATGGACGACCCAGAAAAAAAAACACTATCAATAGTCGAGCGACTAAAGAAGAAAGCGTTAGAACAAAAGCGAGAGAAGGTCACTACTCAACCTTTGAGAACGACGGTTCTACAATGTCCAGATTGCGGTGCAGCACGTGCAAAGGTAGACGGCTTAACACGTTGCGCATATTGTGGGCGGCAATTGATGGAAGTGGAGTTGACCGACGGCATAAATATAACATCAAAAGATAATTCACCTTAATAAATAAGATATGCTTAATATTTTTGGATTTAATAAGAATGAAGAAACCAGTCAGCGAGATAATATTCAACAACCAGAGACCGCTACACCTTTCGGTCGTTTACAGATTTTTTTGGGGAAACTCGACGACCGTGCCCAGGAAATTGCGAAGGAGGTTGAAGAATCCGCGCAGCTTATTGCTGATGCAGATACAGACCCTTATAAGCGGAGCTTTTTACAGTTTAAATCTGCGATAATAGCACAATTTACACAGATTATTCAGAAAGCGAGTTCGACCTATCAGACAAAAGTGATTCCTTCTGCACGCGGAATGGAGATGCTTGAGATCGCGCCTTATTATAGTGAGTGGAATGCTCGAATGGTTAATATGATGGAGAAATTGTTCAATGGCGTGCTAGAACGTGACCTAGAAAAAGAATATGCACTTACTATGGAGGAGTACAATTTGGCGGTTGATGCTTTCCATTGTAGTCAATGTGGTGCAAAGCTCGATATTAATAGATTCTATTTTCAATCAAGCTATATCACATGTGAGTATTGCCAGACACAAAATACGTTTGATCCTGGAAGTAAAGCACGAATGATCGAACATATTGTGCAACCCTTGGCGCGTGCACGTTGTAAAGATTTATATCAAATTTATCAAAACAAAAAAATGCAGACAAGTAAAAGGGATGCTAGAGATGAGCATGAGGCTTACCTAGATGTGCTTATAACAGAGATGAATTCAATATTACCAGGGATGGAGCAGCAACATCAAAGCTATAGAGCTCGCCTGGTAAGAGATTTCGAGAATGACATTTTACCATGGTAAAGTAAGATAACTAAATGAACACTTAAAAATAAAATATCATGTTTAAGAAACTAATAAAAAAATTCAATGACAATATTGAAGATCTTGCGAAAGGCGTAATGCAAGATCAGTTAAATAAGTCTACCCCAGAACAAGAGCCTGGAAATTACGGACAGGGTGACATGCAGCAAATTTTTGATATGGGCGCAGCTTCGGCGGGCGTAAAGACAATGAATACTGCTTCTGAAGATCCAAACGATCCATTATTGGCGCCCGTTCATGGTGTGACGATAGCAGATTACGCTGCAGGAGCGTCTAAGATTGGTGAGGGATGTTCAGAGGATGAAATATGTACTGCTCTGGGAATTGAAAGGCCAATTTGGGATGAAGCGCAAACGACTTGGAATAATAGAATGAGGGACGACAATACATATAACCTCGTCAACGTATATTCAAAATATTTTGGGCAAGCAAAAGAACATCCAAAATTAGGAAGCTTGACACCGGGGAATGCACCCCAAACAGATGTTCTTACCGAAGATGCTAAGGCGAATCTCGATCGTTTGGAAACTGATAAACATTATTTTTTCGAGATTCAGGGTGCTCTCGAAGCCGCCTATGCTAATGGTATTGATGGCGCACAATGGTTAATTGACAATCTTGGGCTCACCGTGTCTCAAGTTAATGGCGCAGGAACGAAATATATGAATGATTTTGGCGTGATGGCCCAAATGATGGCTTATCAGGAACAGAAGAAAAACGAATATAACGAACGCTTTGCGAAAGAGCATGGCACGGGCGGTGTAGTCGATGATATAGATTTTTAATTACAATCTTCCAGTGTTAAAATAATAAAAAAAGCTCTACGACTAAACCGTAGAGTTTTTCTCTTTAAGAATCCTTTGAAGACTTACAAATTTCTAATTTTTATATTCCGAAAAGATACTCCGCGAGACCAATCCTGTAATGCTATTTTGCCTTTTGTATTCTTGCCAAATTCAGGATAATTTTTAAATGCACTTCGTGTCACTTGGGCTTTCCATTCTGAAGAATTAAAATCCGTTTCTGCGGTCATAACATCGTTTAAATAAAAAGTTACCTTCCCGTCTTTCTGAACTATCCGTGATTGATTCCATTCATTTCTAGGCTTGGTGTTAACAAAGTTTTTCTGAGGCGAAAACGTATATAAACATCCCGAGCGTTTTAACGGCTTATCGAAATCCACGTGGGCATCATCTAGTAATTGATACTCGGGTCCCGAATGATAAGTAGCATCAATAGTTGGGTCTTCAATGACATTAATAAATACACCGCTATTACCTTCTTTTTCAAGCTTCCATTCAAAGGTGAATTCATAATTTTCGTAGGTATTATTACTTATTAAATCTCCTTTTTGTGTGTCGCTCGTCGGGTCGCAGTAAATTGTACCATTTTGAACTACCCATGGGGCAGGGATGTTTTTTTTGTTGTATATATGCCAGTTATTCAGTGATTTACCATCGAATAATAATTCCCATCCGGTTTCTTTTTCTTCCTCAGTAAGTTTGTTGGGTTCTTCTTCCGGCGAACTGCAAGCGAAAAAAACAACAGAAGATAAAAGGGGTAAGAAAATCGTATTTAGTAGGTTAAGTTTCATAACGCTAACTTAAGGGAAATACAGTAAAATATCAACTAAATTGATATTTTTGAATTATAAGCGTTGATCATGATCGATTGCAACCTGTTTATATTTTTCTGTAGCCAAAGGAGTTAGTGGGCATTGTCACCGCGAACATCGAATACGTGTAGAACATGAGGGAACAGCGTCGCCATATATTCTCTAACGGCATTTTCTGATCCAGGTAATGTCAACACAAACATGTCGTCTGAAAACCCGGCAATGCTGCGGGATAGCATGGCAGTTCCAATCCGCTGCTGCCCATAAGACCTGGCATTTTCCATGATTCCCGGAATTTCAGTTGTTAGGTAGGGTTTCACAGCCTCAGGTGTGACGTCGCGTACAGATAGGCCGGTGCCCCCTGTAAATATCAACAGATTGACTCCTTCGGACTTATAAGTCTCTAGTTTTGCTGCTATTGCCTGCTTTTCGTCCGGGACAACACTATACAAGATGTGATTAAACCCGTGGTCCTGTAATATTGAAACGATCGCTTTACCCGATTGATCTTGTTTTTTTTCTTGAAATACGCTATCGCTGCATACGACTATCGCAGCTTTAAGTGTTTGGGGTGCAAAGGAAGAAGCATTGCTTTTACCACCTTTTTTATCAATCAACCGTATGTCACTGATCTGGATACCTTTATCTATTGGTTTGAGCATATCGTAAATAACCAAGGCTGCAATCGAGGCGCCGTGCATCGCCTCCACCTCTACGCCAGTTTTGTATATTGTATGAACCTCCACTTCTATGTTTATAGACAAATCGTCCAAGGAGTAGCGTATAGCTGCATATTCTACGGGTAGCGGGTGACAGTCGGGAATCATGTCACTGGTTTTTTTTATCGCTAAAAGTGCGGATGCTCTGGCAAACTCAAAAATATCGCCCTTGGGAACTGATTTACTTTTTATTGCATCCATCGTTTGAGGCAATGTAACGGTGACTTTTGCAGCAGCGATGGCTTTTCGTAGGGTGTAGTTTTTAAACGTTATCTCGACCATTATGATTTATTTTCTTTCCATTGGTAGCTATCGTCTGTGAAAATTTCTTTTCCCCAGATCGGTAATTCTTTTTTAACACGCTCGACGAGCTCCTCGCAGGCGGCTATTGCTGCCTTTCTGCGTTCACTAGAGACAAAAACGAAAAAGCAGATTTCTCCAACTTTTATCGAGCCCAAACTGTGATATACATGTAAACAGGTTAAGGGATATTTTTCGAATATATTTTCTCTAATGGTCGTCATTTGTACCAATGCTAATTCCGTGTTTGCCGTATATTCAATCGCGGACACGGTTTTATCCCCTATTTCATCGGCACGTATCTGGCCTAGAAAAAGACTGTGTGCCCCAATATTCGTTTTGTTGGCGTGTTTGGAAATACCGTCCATGATCATCTGGGGAGAGATCGCTCCAGCAACAAAAATATTTTTAACAGATTTTTCCATCATTATAGGTTAGCATGGCAGAAATTCCGCCTTCTAAATTTCGAATTGAATAATTTGCACCAAGTTTGTCGGCTAAAAATTGTGCAGCGGTAGAACTCCTTTTTCCTTCTTGACATATTACAATCACATTGTACTTATCAATTTTTTTAAATTTATCGTGAAGTTCCTTCAGGGGTATCTGTAGGTGTGGGAAGGATAATTTTGGAAGCTCGTTCGTATTTCGAACGTCTACTATCAGAACATCGTCGGAATTTGGAAGGAGGGCGAACTCTTGTTGAGAGATAGGATCGACAGAATTTAATTTCAGTCCGCAATGATAGGCATAGTCAAAATCCTCAAACTCTGCTAGTGACTGCGGTTGAGAGGGGACTTGACGATTTTCTACAGGGATGTCGACGACAATGGTCCGATTATCTTTCACATTCATAATCATTAACTTATTAACGAGAGGTTGGCCAACACCTGTCAATAATTTGATTGCTTCCGAGGCTTGCAACACACCGATCAAGCCTGGCAATACGCCCAATACTCCGTTCTCATTGCAGTCCGGTGCGTCGAGCGGGCTTGGTGGGGTAGGGAACAAATTTCGATAAGTTGTTTTGTTTCCGTTTTCATCGGAAACATTGAACACAGCAACCTGTCCTTCGTATTCGAAAATAGCCCCGAATACCAAGGGTTGTTCTAACAGCATACAGATATCAGTAAGCATGTAACGCGTTGAAAAATTATCCGTGCAGTCAACAATAACGTCATATCCCTCGAGTAGTTCGATAGCATTCTCCGTAGAGAGATAGAGGATATATTCTTGAATATTTACAAGTGGGTTCAATAATTTCAGCTTGTTTGCAGCTGCTTGCGCTTTGTATTCACCGATCTGGGTGCTATCAAATAAGACCTGACGTTGCAGATTACTTAAGGCGATACGATCGTGATCGATAATACCAATTTTTCCTACTCCCGCAGCCACTAGGTACTGCAGTACGGGACAACCCAAGCCACCAGCGCCGACAACAAGGACCGATGCCTGTTGAAGCTTTTTCTGGGCCTGAGGACCAAAGCCATTTAAACTATAATGCCTCGCGTATCGTTCTTCTATTTCCATTGTTAACCTCCCGAATAGGGTGGCATAAGAGCCACTTGATCTCCCTGCCGTAATACCGTATTTTTTTTTATAATTGTATTGTTAACGGCAATCACAAATCTTTTATTTTTGATATTTGGATATTTTTGATGGATATGAGTAATCAATTCGTCTGTATCTGTCGCTATACACGTTAATGACTGCCCCAACACATCAATTAAAGATCCGTAACTTATTATCGTTATCCCCATTATTTAAGACTTATTATTTGTTGCTCGATAGTCTTTTTTCTATATACCGTTAATACGAGCTGATTAAACACCCAAAAGTGTGTCGTACGAAAATACAATTTTATAATCATCACCAGGGGGGCAATCGACATAATATTCTTGTAATTTTTTTTGATGAAAAATAGCCAAAAGATACTCATTAGCGATTTTTTGAATGGAATGCCTTGTATATTATACATGGGGTGTTATAGGTTATGACAAAAAACTTAAAGGATTTACCCGAAGGAACATAGCTCTCGTATTGATGTTTATTCTGGAAAAACAAAGGTTCTTTTGATTTTGAATATGGAAAATCGAATAGATGAATCGTAATATTGCTGAAAATCTCATTTATGCTGTTGTGAATAATAGTTTATAGGCGGCTAATACAAGTACTGAGGCGAGTACATATTTTATTCCCTCTTGATTTAATTTAGTTGATCCAACATACGCACCCATCAGGCCACCGCTAAAAGCGACCACCACGTAAGTCCACATATTCGTATTAAAAACGATGCCCTGAGTCAACATGCCGCCCAGCCCGGATATGGAATTAACAAATATGAAGGCGGCGCTTATTGCTGCCGTTTGTTTTTGGTCAGTCCACCTTAATAATATCAACAGGGGGGACAGTATGATTCCGCCACCGATACCGATCATTCCCGAAAGCAGCCCAACGGCTCCGCCGATGAAAATTGCGGCATAGTGATTCGACTGTTTTAGTTGGCTCTTATCAGCGCTTTTGAAAAAGAAAAACTTTATAATCGGAAAGATTAACAGTAGGCCGAGTACTCGTTTATATAAATGGTCGTCTAAGCTAGTTGTGCCACCTAAAAATGCCATCGGAATGGAGGCTATTGATATGGTTATGAATAATTTTTTCTTAAAATGATCTCTAATATAATACTGACTAAAGGATGTTAAGGATACAAACAAGTTTAAGACGAGCGCTGTGGGTTTCATTTCCTGTGGTGCTACTCCATATAAAGCCATTAGCGCAAGATAACCACTCGCCCCGCCGTGTCCTACAGATGAGTATAAGAATGCGACAGTAAAGAGCAATACATAGAACCATTCCATAGATTAATTTTTTATTGAAAGGTGTTGTATCCTAATTTTCAGCAAACGCCAATGTTATCAAAGTGTAATTAATTTCATTAATAGGTACCAATCGACTGATCGTCTGTATAAGGGCCGAGGTTTGTCCTGTTTTTCTGGTTATCCACCGATGGATATCATACTACGGTTTTTGATCGCCTTAGATTCGATTTTTTCGAAATCTTTATTTAGCTGACCGCCGAGTCCTTCTGCTTTAGAATCGATATTTTGTTGAATTAAAGGAAGTATTAACTTGTTTGCTCGAAGCGAGTCGAGTAAGTTTGTCTCGTCTTTAGAGAACAAACAGTTTTTTAATTTTCCGTCAGCAGTTAGCCGTATTCTATTGCAATCAGAACAAAATGGAGCTGTCATGGTACTTATGATTCCAAATCGCCCCTGGTATTCCGATATCGAAAAAAGCTTGCTTGTGTCATGCTTCTTTCGCTGAATTGTATTTAGATTATAGACCTTGGATAATCTAGTTATAATCTCCTTGTATGTTATCACTTGATTGCTAGTCCACCTGTTATTACTAAAGGGCATAAATTCGATAAATCTGACTTCAATGTTGTTTGTACGGGTTAACTCAACGAAATCAACTATTTCATCGTCGTTTAATCCTTTCATTACTACAACATTAATTTTAACGGTGAGACCGGCTTCTAAGAGCAAATCAATGTTTTTTCGTACCCTATCAAAATAATCTCGACGGGTAATTTGGATGAATTTTTTTCTGTCAAGTGTGTCTAAGCTGATATTTATACTGGAAAAATTGGCCGCAAGAATTTGGGGGAGTAGCTCATCTATTCGAATGCCGTTGCTGGTCATGTGTAATTCAACAGGAAATCTTGCCAATATTTCCAGTATTTCAGGTATGTCTTTTCTTATTAGCGGTTCACCTCCCGTTAAGCGAAGCTTTTTTACACCATTTTCGACAAAAATTTTGACTATTTCCTCGATTTCTTTTGGCTGCATGAGGGATTTGGTTGGTGTAAAAATATAGTCCTCTTCTGGCATACAATAGAAGCATCTCAAATTGCAATTATCAGTTAGCGATATTCGAAGATAGTCATGTTTGCGTCCATAGCGATCAACAAGTATGTTGTTCATGTTCTTTTTATCTATGTTTATCTACTTTTGTTCTCTTCATTGTGCCTCTTCAAGTAAAAATAACTATTATATTGGTAATTTTATACAAAATAATAATCTTTATGATTTAATCTATCGTAGAATAACTTGTGTTTTTGTTTTTTTTAGCGGTGTGTTATCGTGGTTTTGAGATTTGTTGGTTGCATTTTAAGTGTTTTTTAAGGATTGCTATTGTAAAATGAATATAATTTTATCGTTATGGCTGTTTTCTGCGATTATTTATATTCCATAATATCCCTTGTAAGTAAAGTTGAAACTTAGTCGCGGTTATGTAGCGTTAAACAATAGGGAAAAATGTACGTTTTTCGATAGGGTGAGAGAAGTAGATAAAAATGGAACATCGAACTCATCCAATTGGGAAGTGTAGGGTTAAACAATTACTCCCTAAATTCTACTTTTATTTTTAGATTTGGCAATGCGAATTATAACCCTCTCAGATACTCATGGTAAACATCAAGGTTTATCCATACCCGATGGAGATGTTTTAATCCATGCTGGAGATATAACTTCTCGCGGGTATAAGAATGAAGTGGTAGATTTTTTCGAATGGTTTGCAAGCCAAAACCATCCCCACAAAATATTTATTCCCGGTAATCACGATTTTTTTTTCGAAGTATTTTCCAGCCAAGAAGTTTTAACAAGTATACCTAAAGAAATAACATATCTAAACGATTCGGGAGTAGAAATAGATGGCATTCATTTTTGGGGATCTCCTATAACACCATGGTTCAATAATTGGGCATTCAACAGGCTTAGGGGAGAGGATATAACTAAACATTGGGCATTAATTCCGTCAAATATAGATGTTCTCATTACCCATGGCCCACCACAGGGCATCCTAGATAGGACGACAGAGGGGGTGATTACTGGCTGTGCTGATTTACTCCATACGGTAAAGTTGATTAAACCCTCATTTCATATTTTCGGACATATTCATGAGGGTTACGGGATGGAGCAAAGCGAGCAAACTACATTTCTAAATGCTTCGATTTTAGACGGGCATTATCAGGTAAGGAATCAGCCCTTTAATATTGAAATCTAGAAGACGACCACCGTGCTAAAACTGACTTTTGCTAAGTCAATCCAAAGTGATTAGCGTTGATCGCACAGTAGGTTGATAGTATTACCCTTTCTTCTTTTTCATTTCTAAACGCGCTTTTTTACCCGCGCCTATGTTGTAAGTCTTAACATTGCTCGGCTTTTTTGGATGGAAGGCGGCACCGCGAGTATTATCGACTGTTTTTTGATCATCGCTATTTTTGCTGCTTTTTTTATTAGCATCGTAAATAACTACATTCTCTGGAAGGTCTAATTTTTGCATTTTCTCTCCCGTTTGCTGCTCAATGCGCTTGACCTCTGGTAACTCCAAATCAGTTGCAAGTGTAAACGCAAAAACTTCGTCTTCTGTGGTTTTTACGATATGTTTAATATACTGATTGGTATCGTCTGGCAACTCAAAGTGAAATATAAATGGAATATCGTTCAAATCGATCGTGTCCGCTTGCTCATTTGGAATAATTAGAATTCGGCAATCTGGCCGTTTTTTAAATGATTCTATATCATCAAAACCGAATGTTTCAAAAAATAACGGATTTAAAATTGATACTTCGTTGGGATGAGATTTAAATAGCGATTCGGCGAGTTTTTCTGCCGTCTGTCTTGTATTTACAAACAGTACAACTTTATCAAAAATATCTTGATCAGCAAGCAGGACATTTAAGAGGTTAATCTTCGTGGTAAAGTTGGGTACATGATAAATGATCTGTGGGTTGACATCGAGTTTACGATCCAAAGTTTCCTCAACTTCAATGGTGGTTGGTGCATTCATAAATACATCAATCATTTGATGCAGTTTATCGTGATCAACAGTACTAAAAACAAGATGTTGACATTTCTGCGCGCTTTGCGCCAGTTCTCGTACCGTATTCATCATGCCTTGCTTGATGATCTCATCAGCGTCATCAACAATAAAAGTCTTAAGTTTGTTTAAGTTTAGTCCCAGCTTAAGATATACTGCGCGAGCACGGTTGGGAGTCGCTACCACAATATCTATTCCGTCGACTAACGTTTCAATTTCCTCTTCCATACTGCCACCCGTACGCAAGCCAATGATGCTTAGGTGTTTGTTTTTACTGATAGTATAAAATTGATCTACAATTGCGTTGATTCGCTCTTGATCGGGGGCTAATACTAATATTTTCGGAGCTTCTGCCGGTTCGAATTTTAAACTGTTAAGCACGCTAAGAACATAAGTCGTTGTTTTTCCTGCTCCTTCCGGTGCGATACCAATTATGTCATGGCCACCAAGAATTCTTGACATTGTCTTTAACTGAATTTCCTTAGCGGAAAGAAATCCCAACTCTTTAACTGATGCAGATAACCGTTTGTTTAACTTTAATTTTTCTAATGACACGCCTTGTATAGTTTAATTCGAACAGCAAAGTTAGCTAAAATACTTGGTCTTACATGCTGATAGAAATAACTAAGGTGATGAATGTATCTTAAAGGACGTTCAGGATATTTTTGAATGCATTTCAAGTAATACATTGAAAAGTTATTTTTTTAAAAAGAAGGACCATGACTCTACAATAAGAGTCATGAATCCTAAAGATAGGCTACGCTAAACTACAAAATAAAACTCAACCTATTAACTGTTACGCCTTGGCCGCGTGCTGATAAACGGCTCAATAGGATACAAGTCGCATCCTACCGAGGTAATTTCAACATTCGAAATTCAGACATTTGAAAGCTTCCGCTGGATTTTCTGGATATAATGTGGATTCGGTAATACGCATACGCTGTGGTATTATTGTATGAAAATATACGGGTTTGTTTACGTTCCGTAAAATTCTCATCAGTCCGGGTATCGAGGACCACCCATTGCTCACCGTCTTGTGACCCCAATATTTCCCAACTCTTCGGATCCCTACCGTCGTCGTCATTACCGGAAGTCATCGAATAGCCGTTGACAACTTGTGGCTGAAAATAATCGAACTGCCAGTAAAAATATTCTTCCTTTACATCTCCTACATAAACCTTGGTATTGATGTCGTTGTCGATAAGTTTTAATGACCCTTCGCCCGCATCTCGTCCAGAACCGTTTTCGCGTGATATCGAGAACTCATTATTTAATACGGTCAAATCTTCAACAATCCCTAAGTTTGCAAGAAGCATTTCTAAAGTAACTTCTGAACCTTTGGGCGTTGTTAGGGTTACGAAGACTGTTTTGAATTCTCCTTCAGGAATCGAGATGTCCATTGTCTCTTTTTCGGAAAGCATATTATAGGTTGTTTCGTTCACCTTTTCTAACCACTGCATCCGTTGGACGGTCATCGGTGTCTCATAACCCATCTGCAGATTACCGTTTGACGGGTTTGCAACAAGTTTTACCAGATCTTCTGGTAAAATTTCGACGGTCTCTTCACGCTGTGCCCAGTACCCCTCTTCATTAAGAGCGATCATTTTTACATTAAATGTGCCTGTTTTTAAAAACGTATGGATAGGCGAAGCTTCTGACGAGGTGCTATCATCGTCAAATGACCACCGCGCGTCAACATAGTTTTTAGAGCTATTTGTAAACTTGATCGTGAAGGGATCTTTTGGGTCGGCTACAAGATAGCTGAAAGACGCCGTAGGTTTGGCCAGCAGGCCTTCATTATCGACAATAGGATCGTCCTTATCGGTACAGGAAATCATACCGAGTAGCAGAAAGCTTATTATAAAAAGATATTTTATATTCATAATTTGTTCTTTTTAGGTTATGTCTTAGTGTACTTTTATCATTCGCCACTCTGTCATTTGGAAAAGATTTGTACCGCCTACAATTGAGGTTATCTTTAACCGATAGTGGGTATACGCTACAGGATAACTTACATTGAAACGTCTGGTCATTAGGCGGTTTTCAAAAACTTCATTTTGTCGACTATCCACTGTCGTCCATGTTACACCATCATTTGAGCCTAGTAATTCCCAGGCTTTTGGATCTCGTTGGTTTGCGTCATTTCCAGAGGTAAACGTATAGGCGCCAATTTTTTGGCCTTCTTCATATACAAGATTAATCTCTAGATCTCCTGTGAAATCGGGCTGTAAAAATTTTGTTGTATAATTGTTGTCGATTAGTTTTTTAGATCCCTCGTTAGCATCTGGGCCTCCGCCATTATCTCTATTTACGGAGAATACACCAAGGTTTGTAACATCCTCTTCCAGTATGTTGTTACAATCTATAAGGATAGTCGTCGAGCGTTTTTCGGGGTTAACAAGATGCAGGGTCGGATCTTCTAAGGTAATGACAATCGCTAAATGTTTGCCTTCACTTTCGTTGATTGTATTCCATGGTACGTCGACAGCAAATGTAGCTTCACTTGCGTTACTGGTAAAATTTAGTTTCGAGCTGACGGTGAATTGATCCGATTTAAGTGCAATTGTATTCGCAGGTAGAAGTCCTTGGTTTACCATCGTGGTGATGGTATCTGCGTTCGTCTGGATACCCACTGAAAACGCGTTTCCAGGGAAACTCGCTAAGCTAGCGGTAAGAGGGATGGTGATTCCTCCAGAAGTACTAGTATAGTTTTGCCGATCACGTACCTCTACGATATTCCCGCCGGTTTGTAACGATATATAGTGTATATCTTCGTCCGTGAGGAGCTCGCTAGTATTAAAGAGAATTACCCCAGTGTCGTTATCTTTATCTACCTGATTATCTTTAGTAGCGTTGTCCAGAGTGTAACCGATGGCGATTTTTTTTCCAAAATACCTCTCGACCTCAGTTCGGGATATTGTTATCTTGAAAACCGCTGCATCGGACCCGTAGCTTACTTTGGCAACATTGTCAATCTGGATGGCCGCTGCAGATATCGCAACCGCATCTTTTAGCGTACCGTCTTTAATTTGTGTTTCTACGGCCTCTTGATTTATGCGTAGAGCAATCTCGAACGCGCTGGCAGATGGACCGCTTAAAGTCAGACCAACCGTTGCAGTTATTGATTCGTTAGTCTTCGCGATATTTTTCGTGTTTGTACTAGCGGAAACCAACACAGGGGCGCCGCCAGCCGCGCTAAAATCTTCTAAACTGGATTCCTGACACGCGACGGCCGTGCAAATTAGCAGGAAGGTAAAGCCTATTTGTCTTATTGTTTTCATCTTTTTCGAATTACTTATCTAACCATACGCGTCCATCCAATTGCCAGTTCATTTGTCGAGGAACTTTTAGCCAGCTGATAATTTGAGCGGGCACATCGAACGTTCGTGGTACAAGCTGTCCAAGTTCGTCCGTAGAGGGGGTACATATGTAGTCGTTTAATAAAGTAGTAGGATAACCAGCATCGCCTAATTTCAGATTTGCGCCAAATGGCCCCTCGTCAAACACCATGCCTTCGGAATTTGCGCCCATCATAGGCCAATACCCAGCAAGGTAGTCGAAGTAAGGGTGGTTCGGATCTACACCAACTTCACAGCTATACTGTTGTACCATATCTTCAGGCATGGCTATCTTCCAAATTTTTACGTCTGCTAGATATGCATCTGATCGCCAGCTCTCGCGAGTTGGCAAAAAACCGATACGTAACGGCCAATCTGAATTCATATTACCCCAACCAGTGATATTGCCCTCCCTGTTGAATTCGCCATTAGTATAGAGCCTTACATAACGTTGACCTTCGCGTTGTAAACCGACAACAGTGATTGTATTCCAGGTAGCGTCGTTTAAGCGTTGATGTTCATCGGCTTTAACTTCACCATAGCCCGTATCGCCACGCCCGTTAAAAACCCAGAAGTTATCAGAGAGGTGAATTACCCAACCATACATCATTTCGCGATCCCACCCACCTTGCCATGTCTCCCGTTTCCCGATCACCGAGGGATGGCTAAATCGGTAATTATTATTGGATCCGCGATTTTTTTTGACCTTGATCTCAATAGTAAAATCCTCGTTGCCCAGATTAAACAATTCATTTTCGGCCGTTTGTAACTCTGCATATTTAGTGTCATTAAAGCGCATGAATTCACCTGAAAATTTGTTGCCGATATAGGGCTTTCCGATAAATTTGGAACTATAGTTCGGAGAGTACATGATCGTAAAGGTATTTAAAGCGGGTTCGCTGAATATGGTGTTATCATTCTCTGCGTCTGGAATGTCGAAATCCCCGCCTTGGCTGGAGGTAATAATAACGAGCCATTTTTCCTGATTAATATTCTTGCGCTGCTTGAGCGATTCTAATATGTCACCGACCTGAGCATCAAAATCATTAATCGCGTCGCTATATAGATCGTATGAAAGATCATATCCGCTAGCTAGTCCTGCCTGTTGCACGTCCCTAAAATGGGCCGTAATCATGGTGCAATCGTCTGCTTGCAGCGCAGTTATTACTTTATCTTTGACATCTTCATCGCCAGCGGCGAGTTTTGTTTGGACGTCTTTATTATAGTTATCCAGAAACTGCGGGTCAGCGCTAATCAGTTCTAATTTTGAGTCGCTATTGAAATTGCTGATCCTGGAGAAAATAGAAGGATATAGATCAAGTTTGTTATTTGAAAAGTTATTATCGATTACGCCATGCTTACCGGGGTCCACGCCGGTTAAAATATTAGTCCAATTGGCTGCAATCCCTTGCGCAGCTTCTTCGCTCAAAGATGTCCAACTATGGATAGAGTTTGGCAATAACTGCGTTAAGATTGGCGTTTTTGCATCACGCACGGATTGACCACGAGCACCGTCCACAATCAACAGCAGTACTTTAGGTTGACCATATGTGATATCAACTTCCTCTTCGTTGTCTTCGGTTGTCGGAATCATTTTGTTAAATTCCTCATTACAGCCATTAAAAATACTTAAGGCAACTAAGGATAGTACCAAAAGCTTTATCGGGTTTATATTGTTTTTCTTACTCATGACCTTTGCTTATTCAATTGTTACTCTAATTAGGTTGGAAACATCTTGATTATCGAATTTGATAAAGTTTCCCATCAGCAGCAGGGCACGCTTACCATCTTCGGAAGTTGTTTCCTCGATTCTTGTTAATACGCCATCAAATTGTCCTGTAGCATTTAGGTTAGATGCAGCGAGTCTACCGTCAGGATTTAAAATCATAAATCGGTTTCTCGTAATTCCATCGTAGCTCAGGAAATTTCCCGAAACCACGATTAGCCCATCATTTAGCTGCTTGGCATAATTTGGGAATCCGCCGATAAAAGTCCTAGCCTTGAAGCTTTCATCCAGCGTTCCATCCAAATTCAATAGAGCCATATACTGGGCCTGTTTGCCATTATAAGTTTTAAATGCCCCTAGGACGATATATTTCTGAGTTTGTTCGTTATAGGTTACATTTGAAATGGTGTAATCGGCACCGGATCCACCCGCGTTAAACGTAGCATCAACGGTTCCGTCGGCGTTTAATCGTGTAATATAACCTGTCGTTGCTTCATCGAAGCGGGTGAATGACCCGAAGACAACAATTTTTCCTTTCGCTGAACCGGACTCATGACGTATAGTCTCAATATTGCCATTACCACCGCTAAATGGAGTATTACCATTAAACCGGAAGGTTTTATCCAAGGTGCCATCGAGATTTAGACGCGCAACGTGGCGAATTTCTACACTATCTAATATGACGGAATCTCTGGTTTCACGTTGATTAGGCTGATCGTAACGGCGACTGACATAGTAGCGAAAATTGCCCGTAGCGATCACTTTATCCTCGTCCGCATAGAGTTTCGAAACAGCAGAATTAAATCCACCGTTGAATTTTGGAACATATTTGGTCGTGTCGGCCTGGTCCGGTCTTCTGAATGGTTTAACACCGATCGAGTCAAGTCCACCAGTTAGATGAAGGCTTGTAATATTGGAGATGCTCTCATTTTTTTTATCGTAACCCGAAAATGCACCGGCAATATAATAACGATCGTTGATTTGAATGATACTGTTTAGAGAACCATTCGCGCCCAGACCAGTTCTCCAGCTAACATCATATACGCCATTAGAGAATGTCCTTACTAAGCGATTGATTGGTCGTACTAAACCTCTTCGGTTATAGTCCGTGAAGCTGCCTACGAATATCACTTTTCCGTCACCGAGCACAAAGCGACTGTTGACCCAGTTGTTAGCACCTTGTTTAGCCTCCCAAGTGGGGTCAATCTTCACTTTTCCTTCTACGTCAAATTCGGGTCCAAATACGACGATATCATCAATGGTAATCGAAGTGACACCAGTACTTGCATATGCCGGGACTTTTACCTCTATCTCGCTATCGGTGATATTGACTATCTCTGCTTGTTGACCATTAAACTTAAAAATAGCTTTATCACGGTATTCTGTTAAGCCTGATATTTTGAGTTTAACAAGCGCTCCCTCTGTTCCTGTTGCGGGTGTAGGGGGTTGCGAGCGATCAAAAACGACAGACAAAGCCGGTTTACCCTCTTGGTAAGGTTCCGAGAAAAAAGTAGATTCCTTTGCGCAGCTACTGACAATAAGACAGAAGACCAATAGCGCAATTTTATATTTTCTTAATGCATTTTCCATGATTGCTACCTTTTACTTTGAATAATATCTGATGTTATCTGCCCGCTGCTGAAGCCAAACTGTGCATCTACGTAATTTAATACATGAACAACGCCGTTATTAGGTTGTATATCCGAGGAAGCCACAGGGATGGCGTTGAAGACTGTTGGTTGACCAAGGTCATATATATATGCAATATGTAGCTGCCGGTATCCCATGTACTTGAGTACAGAATTTCCATCGGAGCTAACTGCGTCATTATATTTTACACCAATATTAAAAACCGCATCGCCTTGAGAGCGATAATTTTGACCGCCATAAACGCTCATTAAATCATAATCAACCTGCGGATAATCGGCAAGTTTATTTTTGCCATTAAAAATATGGCGTTGAAGATAAAAACTCCATATTTCCGGATCGATGTCACTAAGCGTTTTAACTGTATCGAGTCCGAGAGAAAACAATGTCGAATTTAATCCTATCGTGTTTATATCTCCAATCAAACTTTTTATATCCTCGTCTCGAGGAGCAAAAAAAGTAAACTCCTCGCTTTTAAATTTTTCTTCCAATCCTGCCAGGCGGATAATTTGGGCGATTGTATCAAATTCACGAGGTTTGCTGTCCAGATATTCCATGATGGAACCGTCGAATTCAGCTGCCGCCCGCCCGCCGTCGGTATAATAATCGTCTTTGGAGCAGGAGGTAAGATAAACACAGCCCACACATACTAGTGTGATGAGTTTAAACAAAATACTTTTTAATGTTTCCATATATTATCTGCCTGTAGTAGTCCAATATTCATTTAATATTACTTTCGGATTGTAGTTCCTTGCGCTGGCGTGTAGTGGCCACGTCCACGCACCACGATTGTATTGGTCGATATTCATTGGTGCCATCGTCCACGCGGCATTGAGTATACGACGTGTTCGGATTAAATCGAAATAACGGTGACCCTCACCAATAAGCTCCCGACATCGCTCTAAAAAGATAAAATTCTTCAATGCACCGCCACCTTCTCCACTGTAACTAGAGGCTTGTGCGCGGTTACGAACAAGGTTAACTGCAGCAATAGCTTCCGAACTTCGATCAAGTTCTGCTAATGATTCTGCATAGAGCAAAATAGCATCAGCATAACGGAAAATAATAATAGAGTTATCGGGATAACCATTTTCATTCCCTGAGGTATAAACGTTTCCACCGAATTTCTTCATTACAAATTGACCATCGTCAGAAAGTATATCTTCGAACCACACGTCGCGCCTTTTGTCTGACTCGCCCATAGGGTAAATCTTCTCCATATAAATAGAGCTAAAATACGCCGGACTAATAGATTTGTCGTGACGAGGGAATAAGTACGGCCATCTTAAAAAGTGACTCCAGAATTGATAGTGATTGCGAACGTCGAAATCGTCCAAAGTCTCGGGAAAGAGTGTCGCATCGCCATAGTTCACGCTCCTATAGAATTCGAATAGCGATTCTTCGGTGCGCCCTTTAGAAACCTGAGCCCAGGAGTCTTCAGTCATTTCGTATAATCTATGAGCTTTGCTATCGATTAATTCTTTACCTAACTCCGCAACCTTAGTATGATAGTTTTTGCTATTTGCGCGATCAAAGGATGCGTTCCAAGCGTTCATATGCATTAATAAAGCCGCAATCGCTCCTCGCGCTGGGCGTGCACCGCGTTCAGCGGGATCACTTAAGGTCCAAGTTATTTTGTCTTTTTCCGGTTCGAGGTCGGCAATACATTTGTTTATAACAGAAATCATATCCTCGCGCGCGAGTGATTCCGAGAAATAGGGTTCTGTATAGTATACCACGTCACCGTACAGACGAACCATCCAAAAGTAAGTGAAACTGCGCATAAACTTCGCCTCAGCGACGTATCGATCTTTATCCGTTCCGTCTACACCGGGGATACCTTCTTCTAATTTGGCTAGTAAAATGTTTAGACTCTGGATAACCTGGTAATAGCCATCCCATTTGGTAATATTCTCTAATTTATAATCTTCAAAAACGGGACTATAAATAGCGCTTAATAAGTCATTGTTCCCTAATACTTCCACGACCCGACGCTCAGCGGGGTCGATAGGCCGAGTGCGGAAATCCCCGGATTGCGGCGAAGCAAGGATTTCGCCTGAACGAGCTTCGCCCGTGGCACCCATAACCCAGCTTTCCTGAATCTTCGAAAAGAATTTTGCGTAGACAAAAGCAAGGTTAGATTCTACATCCGCTTTGGAAAGGTAGAAATTATTTCCCGTCAGTCGGTCGATAGGATCTATTGTAAGGTATTTCTGACAGCTGGTAGCCATCAATATAAATGTGGTAATCACAAGCTTGGCGAGATTTCTATAGTTCTTCATAAAATGCTGCTGATTCATGGTGATTAAAATGAAAGGTTTAAACCTAGGTTATATGTTCTTGGAACCGGATATCCATTCGAAAGGTCTCTTCCCATACTGGTAACGTTTTCCGGATTTGGTCCGCTATAAGTAGAAAAGGTTGCGATATTATCCAAAGAACCATACACGCGTAAGCGCTGCAGCCCAAAGCGCTCCAAGAATGGTCGTTGGAAATTGTACGCCAGAATGATGTTATTTATCTTCAGATAGCTTCCATTCTCTTGCCATAATGTTTGGTCATAACGAAATGGACGTACTGTTTCGCTACGTGTGTACGCATAAGCATAAGGATATTTTGCAATATCTCCCGGCTGTTGCCACATGTCGTAGTCGTCCAGAGGTACAACAACCTTATTATCTTCTCCCTGTCCAAAAGGGTTCGCCATTAGCCCCATACGCTCCGCTAAAGCATTATTTAGGATAGTTCTTTTTGCTGTATAAGAAGCATAAATACTTAATTGAAAATTCTTATAAGTAAACGTATTCTGTATACCGCCCGTGATTAGTGGTTGCGAATTTCCCGTCCTAGCGTAGTCGCGTGTATCCAGAATGTAGTCGCCATTACGGTCAACCCATATTGGATCACCGGCCTGGAAATACGTTCCATCTTCGGTACGATAGCGTAATCCCGTCGCTGGATCAACTGGAACATCTTCGTCCCGTGCATATACACCCTCGTTGAGCAAAAGATAATTCGACAGGGTGGAGGTTCCAACTCGGAAAACGATATTTTGCCCTTTCACATCGTCGGAATTCCACTTAATAAATTGCCCCCCATAATGCGATGGTAGTTTTAAAAGTACGTCTTTGTTCAATGCTCCGTTAATCGAGAAGGTCCAAGTTAACGGGCTAGAGGTTGGTAGGGGACGGATATTTAAAGCGAGCTCGTGGCCGTAATTTGCAATTGCGGCATCGTTTGAGGCTAATACGTTAAAACCTACAGAGGTATTTAAGAACTGATCGAACAACAGATTATCGACCTTTTTGTAATATGTATCATATACCAAGTCTACCTTGTTATTAAACAGCACGAGATCTAGCCCCAGGTTATATTGCATAGAGGTCGTCGGTTTTAAATCCGGATTTGGAATCTGTCCGAAATCGATACCGATACCTTGTTGCTGATTGTAGTTTCCTTGGATATTATAACGTCCATATATCCGCTCCAAAGTACTATTAGGCATCACGTTTATACCCCAACTTGCCCGGATTGAACCCACATTTAACCAAGGTGCCCAGTCTTTTATCCATGGTTCATGGTGTGCATTCCAGCGCACACCAACTGCTGGATTTCGTGTATACAAGTTACCAAAGCCGTTTCCAGAGGAACCGTCCATACGGTAAGAAAGATCTACAACATATCGACGCTTATAATCGTAGGAGGTAGACATTGCAAAGGAGAGTGCGCGTTCATCTTTAAAGTTGTCCAACACACCGCCACCACGTGAGAAATAGCCGTCAAAACCCAGCGGCCCCTGGAAGATATCGTTCGGGGTACGTTCCTGACTGATAACAGAATTCTGTCTGGATACATTCCGTATCTCGTTGAATAGATTGAAGAAGAAGTTATGACTTTCATTAATTGAAGTCACATAGTTTAAAGAGCTTCTGCTATACAATTGTGTTTCGCGGCCCGCGAATGAGTACACCTTCGAAAACTGATTGTTCGCTGCAGCAGGTGTGAATGTGTCTTCTGTGCTAGACACAAACTCATAACTTAATGCCGACGTAAGTCGTAGACCGGTAAGTATCTCGTACGATCCTTCAATAAATGGCCGAATCAGTCTCACGTTATTAGTGTTTTTTGTACTAATTGAAGAGATATAATCTGAGGAAGCTAAGTAGAATGACGGCGGTGGAAGTAAGGTAGAGGAAAGTCCGCCTTTAGCAACGCCTGTCTGCAAGATTCCTGTTCCATCACCTTTATTTATTTTTCCTACTTGGGCAAATACCTGACCTGTAAAACGAATCTTACTATCGGGACTGTAGTCCATTCGTAGGTTGGTAGAATATCGGTCGAAACCTGTGTTTCGGATAATCCCCGTTTCACTATAGTACCCCAAATTCGCTTTATAGGATAATATCTTGTTCCCACCGTCAACACTTAGGTTGTGACTATGGTTAAATGTCTTTTGAAAATAAAGATCTTGCCAGTTCGTCGAGTTATTGAAATAAGCATTTAGACTGTCCGATAAATGTGGCGTATTTTGGATGCGGTCAATATCATCCTGTGTTAATGCGTTTCCGTATATCTGCTGCAGTTTTAGTAGCCTTTCCAGATTACCTCCGAGTGTTGGACGCAATTTTGGCGGAGTTTTAATAAATGTGTTGTTTGTGTAATTTATACGGGGTATATCTGAGTTACCTCGTTTGGTATTGATGATTATTACGCCATATGCGGCGAGAGAACCATACATCGATGTAGCTTGCGCATCTTTTAGGATTTCAATACTCTCTACGTCTTCGGGTGGTATCATCGAAAGGGGGCTAATCCCAGGACCCTGTTGTTGCAGTCCCATCTCGGAAGCTCTATCTGCATCAAGGGGGACGCCATCGATAACATATAAGGGTGAGGTGGGCATCAGAATAGATTCGTTACCGGAACCTGTAACGGTTAAAGTTGATAGTCCACGAATTTGAGTTGTTCCTCGGTAGCCTGGAGCACCCGTGTTAACCTGAATATTCATGCCCGGAACCTTACCTTGTAATAAAGATTCTAGCGGTCCCGGTACGTCCCGGATATCGTCTGCCGTCAATATCGCGGAGGCGCCAGTGGAGGTTTCCTTCGGGCGCTTCACATATCCCCGGGTGACAATAACCTCTTCTATGCCCTGATCAGAGGGGGTTAGCGAAACATTAAGTGTACTTTGGTTAGCGGAGGCGGTGACACGTTTATCCAGATAACCCAAAGACTTGAACAGTAGCGTAGTTCTTCCATTTAGGGTCACGCTGAATGTGCCATCCCCTTTGGTGGCGACGAGCGCTCTCCCTGTCGCCGTATTAATGATAGTAACGCTACCTAGGCCATTTCCATTTGCATCGACAACCTTACCACGTAATGTGTTCTGGGCAGAGGCGGAGAGACATAAGCTCATCCAAAATAAAATTAAGCTATATATGATCTTTTTTTTCATGGAGAACTGTATTAATCGTTTTCAAATTTTGGGTTGTCATTTCGAAAGTGGAATACGATTTCCCAGTTACCTTTCTTAAATATTTTAAAATTGAAAGTCATTCCGGCGATCTCTCTGGTTCCACCCCATCCTAACCGAGAATACTTAATGTCAAGGTTTGCCCAGCCTCCGGAACCATAAGGGGTTTTATTGCTTGTTAAGGGAATAGGGTATAGTACATCATATTCAACATATTCCGCCGTGATTTTTCTATTGAATCCGTGAAACATCTCATCCCACCTGGTTTCATTAAATTCTGCTGGGTGGATTGGTTTTTCGTCCTTGTCAAGAAACTTGATACGAAGCTTGTTTCCAGCATTTCCCTCAAATTGGCGGATGTATATGACTACGTCTTTCTTTTGATCATTGTTGACTAGATAAATATTTGTGTTTTCTCCCATCATATTGTACATCAGAATCGGCACAATGTAAGCGCGTTTTCTAGGATCATTCGGACTCAAAGGATCGGGGGCGACTTCACCTGTGTAAGGATTTAAGTCGGTCGGTTCATAATCCAGTTCACGCCATGGAATAAGTTGAAAATCTTTAATATAACGTATTCCCCCCGAATTGCTTAATTTGAGATCGAAGAAACGAATATCCTGTGTTTTTAATACCGAGTCGGTGGGTCTTGGTGTTATGCGCTCACTGATTGCCGAAGCATGCATGATGAAGCGGCCCCCTGAGTCTACCTCAAACATCGGCTTTTTTACCAACCGGCGTTTACGCTCAATTTCCTCCATAGAGGTTTCCTCGCCATCGTACTCTTGAATCCACTCATAAGTTTCCGCTGGTTCCAGAAAATCTAGTGCAGGTGTGCCATCACCGAAGCGTGGATTTACGATCTCAAAGTTTAGTGGGAGCGTCGAATTGTCAGAATTCAGTGGATTGAAGACAGTGGTTCTCCCCATTGTAGGTTCTAAAATTTGGGTTGAATAGGTCAAGTTTTCACTTATAAAATCTTTGTCTTGAGGCAGGTCGTACATCTCGGAGCAGGATATTATGCCCAAAGAGAGCAATACTAAACCTGTGAAAGCCTTATAGTTGTTATAACTCATCATAATGGGTTATCATTTAGTTTTAATTTTTTTTAAATACTTAACTTATTGTTCTTCATAATTGACAGACCAATCTGCTAACTGAAACATGGTACCGCTCCTTATGCGTGTTATTGTCAACCTATAATGACTATAAGCGACGGTATTTTTAAATCGGAATACACGTTGCATAAATCGGTCTGAAAATTCCTCAGATGACCGCGAGTCCAGTTGATTCCAATTTTCGCCATCGTGTGATCCCTCTAGGCGCCAGTCGATAGGATCTCGGTCCGACTCATCATTAGCAGAGGTTAGCGTATAGGCGTTTGAGACGGATGGCTGGTTCAATTCAACTTGTAGCCATAATGAATTTGGAAACGATCCTAAAAGGAACTTTGTCTGTGAATTTCCGTCAAATACATATTTAGATGCTTCAACAGCATTTGGCCCCCCGCCATGTTCATGAGAGGAAGAAAACGTTCCACCCACGGTCTCAAACAAGTTAGGCGGCGGTGGGATTAATGTAAATCGTTTAACGAAATCATCGAAACCGAAAACGTGGTCAGACGATAAAACATGGATAATACCGTTGTCTGCTTGGATATTAATTGAAGCGGTATTGGTTGTTACCCAATTTTTTAGGAATGGACTTAATTTAGTATCGCTAAATTCGACAACAGATGGCCCTCCTTGGATATAGCCAGAAGAATAGGATTCTACTAATTTTCCGTGCATACGATAGCCATTACGGAAATCATAAAGAAAGGATCCATCTTGATTAGATAGTGAGTCACTGGTATAGTTACCACGAATAACGTATTGAGACATCATTGTATCTAACTGTTCATATTTCACATTTCCTAAATACTCGATAGGTTGCTCGGCAAGTCGACGGATGTTATTCAAGTTTTCGATAGCCAAACGAAAGCTCTCGTTTGTGGGTGCAAATACCGTTATAGCACTATCGGCGATAATGTTTTGCATGCCAACTCGATCAATAACTTTTACAAGCGAATCATAGACTCCTGGTTTACTTTTTAGGTAGGCATATACGCTCCCATCATAACGGGTTTTTTGTATCTCATGGGAGTAGAAGCCGTTATCTTTTGAACAAGAGATAGCCAATACAACACATAAAATTATTAGTATCCGAAATTTCATAATTTCCTTGTTTATGTAGTTATTTCCAATAATTATTTTGTTCCAAGAGGGAATTTTGTTGTAACACCGATTCAGAAATCGGCCAATAAATTCCGCCATTACGAATGCGCTCTACAAATTCCGGATCGTTATTTTTAATCTTATTGTAGCGAACAAGGTCGTACCAGCGATGTCCTTCTCCCATTAGTTCCCTATGGCGTTCGCGAAAAACGGCATCCAATAGATCACCATTTGATGCGGATGAATAGTTTTCTAGTCCACGATTTTCCCGTATACGATTCAACAGGTCTATTGCGCCGTTTTGTTCACCTAAAACAGCCAATGCTTCTGCTCTCAGTAACGTAATATCCTCTAGACGAGAGAATACGAGCGCACTGGTAAAAATTTGAAAATTGGGGTCTGTGTTACCGCCTTGAATACACTTGATTTTATTGAAGATTGGGTATCGTCCGTTAAAGTTTCGAAAGTAGTCCTCATTTAGAGGTTTACCGAGTGTGTCAATACTAAAACGCTCGTCTTTGGCTTCGTTGAAAACGTTGACAATGGTTTCTTTGGTTAGATAAATATCGGGTATGGTTTTATTGACAACTGGAGTTGCGAGTGTTAGTTCTTCAATATTTCCAGTAAAAGCACCTTCTAAATGTGCCCACACGCTGGGAAAAGCGAACATCTGACTACTATGTTTATCGAAGAAAAAGCCACTTGGCGAAGTAAGGTTGTTTGTGGCAGTGTAATTGATGTTGGCTTTTTCATAATTATCCATGATAAACGCAGTATAAGAAGCTACATTCGGGTAGTTCTCTTGCCAGGCAGATACATGTGCAAGTAGCGCATATGCTGCTATTTTAGTGGCTAAAGCACCGTCCCAGCGCGATTGTGCTTCGTTGTAATAATTGCCGAGCTGCTCGGGTTCGTCCACACTGTAACGCAATGGTAGGGCAGGGGCGGCTTCTAATAGCTCTTGCTCTACCCAAGCCAGAATTTTTTCTTGGCTTTCCCTAGGTTTATTCGTGAAATTGTCTTCCGAAGAACTTGTGATAAATGGTAAATCTCCCCAAACACGCGTCATATAGAAATAGGCAAAGGCACGCAATAGCCGTGCTTGAGCTATATCGACCTTAAGATTTGCTTCTTTATACCGGTCATCTTGACCGAGTACTTCTGGCGCTCGAGTGATAAATACATTGGCTGCATTGATCACAGCATACCATCTCCGCCAATTGCGTAATGCTTCCAGGGTTTCATTGTTGGCGTTTAAATCCTGCTCTGAGATCGCCATAAGGTCGCGACGAAGCGGAATCGAGTATTCCCCTGTACGAACCTCACCGTAAAGCCAAAAGGCATTACGATCTACTAAAGCAGATTTGGTAAGCGCATATACACCGAGCAACCCTGCTCGCGTATCTTCCATTTTCTCCCACATATTTTCGTCCGAAACGACCCGAGTTGAGTCTACATCTAACATTTTCTCGCAACTGCTAAGAGAAATACAAACTGCAGTAAAAACATATAATATCTTTTTCATATGGCAGTTATTAAAAATTAAGTTTAAATCCTATTAAGTAGCTTTTCGGAATCATCATATTGTATCCTTCATCAAGACCTAAATAATTGGTTAATTCAGGATCACGCCCCGAATACTTAGTTAACGTGAGTAAATTGTTTGCTGTCGCATAAACATATAGTTTTCCTCCGTCAAGGTTTGAGGCTAACATCTTGGTAAAATCATATCCTATTGAAACCTGTCTTAGTTTTAGAAACGAACCGTTTTCCATGAATAAATCTTGATTCGTTTGATAGCCACTAACACTACTCCATGGGTTATAAAGGGGATATTTGCTATAATCGCCTCGTTTTTCCCAATAGGTTATTTCTTTCACAGAGCCGATGTTTCCTGAATTTTCGTTATCGATGAAATCAAATCGTTTGGACATTTCTTGATTAACAATATCACGACCTAGGTTGAAATAAAAATAGAACTTTACATCAAAATCTTTGTAGAAAAAATTGTTTTGCCACGATCCTGATATTTTTGGGATGTAATTTCCCCGTAGTACACGATCGGCAGAAGTGATGCGGTTGTCTCCGTTCTGATCTTTCCAGATAGGATCACCCGCTTGGAAAGGAATACCGTTATAATTTTTGGATACGCCATCGACGATTGGTATTTCACTGTCAGAAGTGTATATACCCTGGTTTTCTAAAACCCAAAAGGCATCAATCCGTTCGCCAACCTTAAGCATTCGGTCTTGTATAACCACTTCCTTTGCACCGTCTGGTAGGGCGGTAAGTTTATTGGTGTTAAACGCGAGATTTATCCCTGAATTCCATCGGAAGCTATAAGATGTCGTCGTAGCAACGTCACCGCTCAGTGACAGCTCTACGCCGGTGTTCTGTACGTCCATCCCCGATTTTAAAGCATATTCATAACCGTACTCTGCATGAGCCGGCATAGTAAGAACTTGGTTTTTATTTTGTTTGATATAGGCATCTAGAGAGAAGTATATATTACGCTTAGAAAGCTGGAAATCAAAGCCTAGGTTTGCATGATCTGAATACGCCCATGGTATGTCGTATCCTGTCCAACCATCTGAATACGGCCTAACTAATGCCGCAAAGCCATTATAACCTGGTACAATGACGTTTCCAGTATAGCCTACTTGGGCGGTGTAATGTGGTCCTTGGGAAATATTGTCAAACAAATTAAGGATTCCCAATCTACCAGCGCTAGCTCTTACTTTGAAACTTTCGTATCGTGCATCGTCGCTGAAAAATTCATTTTTTAAGTTCCAACCCAGCGCCAACGACGGCGTAAAAATCCAGCGGCTGGTAGGTTGAGCGTTTGAAGATCCGTCATAGCGCAATAAGAGGCTCGCTGTATACTTTTCGTCAAGGTTATAGGTCCCGCGTCCATAGAAAGAAACCAGGTTGTTTCGTGTACGGTCTAAGAACTTAAATACAAGCTGTCTTGGAAATACGGTTGGATTGAGGTAGTTGTCGTTATTGGGATCTGTCTCCAAAAGGTTTATCTTAATGAAATCGTTTACTCCTTTATATGCATAGGCGTAATTATATTTGTGATTGTCCCATTGCAATACACTAGCTGCTTCCAAAAATAGATTACTATTTTCGTTAAGTTTCCAGTCGTATGATGCCACATTGTCAAAAACAAGTCGTTGATTGTAGCCATAATAGTTTGAGGCGAAATTATTTCCCTCCAACAATGTACTCGGGTAGAACAAGTCTCTAAAACCCTCGTTGTAGTCTACCAAAAGTCTCGATTTGAGTTTGAAGGATGCAAACTGAATATTCAATGCCAGATTTCCTTCCAGGATATTCGAGTAATTGTTGTCAAAACTTTTATCGTGTTCGGCAAGATAGCCGTCGTAGGCTTCCTTGTTTGGTGCTAGGGGTGCACCCAGATCAGGAAAATAGGACATCATTGCATACCGGTTACGCAAATTTTTATTGCGATCGCGGCTCAATCGGGTAGCATTGATACTGGTATGAAAGAATAGCCATTTTAAGGGTTGCAAGTCTAATTGGAACCGCGCATTATACTTTCGAAATTTGGTGTCTTCGGCTATTCCTGCATTTTGTAGATTGCCTAAGGAAAATTGAAAATTTGAGCGCTTACCTCCGCCCGATATACTGGCGTTTATGCCATAATTCATTCCATTATTGTAATAGCTGTCTGACCAATTTGATGGCCCGTAATATCTCTGGTTTAAAGAGTCGCTAAGATAAACAGGGTAGGTTTCATCCTCATCGTAACGACCGTTACTTGTATACAGGTTATAAAACTGCTTTCTAAAATTATTTTCGTAGCCGCCATTAATCGTTGTGACTCGCGGTCGTTGCGACATGCCAATAAAACTGTTCAGACTGATTCTTTTCTTTTCATTGCTAGCGCTCTTCTTCGAGGTTATTTTGATAACACCGTTTACTGCCAGAGGCCCGTAAACACTAATACTGGCTGGATCTTTTAAAACTTCGATGGTAGCTATATTGTCGAGTTCTATATTACTTAGAAGATTGTTTTCTGGGCCGATTCTATCTATGTCATAAGCCTGAATCATATACGAAAACGGATGACTGCCAATGAGTGGAATATTATCCAATACAACTAAAGGCTGATTCTGATAGACATCTTTATGGCTAAAAACAGGTGTTGAGATCCCGCGAATATACATGGGACCCGATGTTCCGGGCTCTCCGCTGGGTTCCGTAACAGTCAGTCCTGCAGCCTCTCCCTTGAGATATTGGGGTAGGGTAGCATACCCGTTTAGAGCAATATCTTTGGGATCCTTCAGCATCGATTTCGTACGTACATTTTTGAAATTTAGATCAAACACAGAATCCAAGAGCTGGGGCACAACAGTGTCCTGTAATAACGCATGTGAATGAACGCTGAATTCCGTTTTGTGGGAAGCCCAAAGATGATTTTCAGATAGCAATATGAACAATACAACAAGTATACTTATACTATATGCATAAGGAATTTTCTCCTTCATATACATTTAGGTTTAAAGTTTTTAATTGATAATAATTTTTCTAATTAATAGGTTAAGTGATCGTTACCCTAAGGAAAGCATCGTGCTAAAAGAGTTATCATAATTTTCTTTTTTAGTTTATAATTTAATATTTAATTTTCTTCCAACTAGGTTTGATGGTAGTCGGTTGAATGCGTTATATGTTTTGGTATTCAGCTTATAATTTTCTAATCTTTCGCAAGACTAGGGCTTGTCGGCAACGAAATGTTGTTATCCGTTTTCGTGTAAAATGGCTTGCAGTAAATTTTTATCGTATGACCGCATGTCGGTGTGTTAAAATTGGTTAAAATTTCCGTTCACGAAGCTAATATATATACATAAAAACGTTTTAGCAAATTTTTTTATTTTTTTTTATTTTTTATGGTTTTTGGGCAATTAACATACTCGGATCAGCTTTCTGTTGCTGAGGTTGATAGCGTTTTTTATTTGTTAAATAGCTTATTTTCAGGTATATATTTGTAATGTTTATACAATTATGAAGTGCGGCCGCATTTAGTGGATTAGGGCGAATTCACACCTACTAGACCTCTAAAGTACATTCTAAATGCATTTAGTAATATTCGAAAGATCGCTTTGGCAAGCGCATTTGTAACACGGACGCAGAATCTTTCTCAATGACGAAATTAAAACAACCATTAATCTTACGTTTCAAATCATCGCAGAAAGGTTAATCGCTCAATCCTTATGTAAAAGAAACATAAGGAAAAATAGCTAAATAATTGCCACTTGTCCTTATGCTAAATTTTAGATAACCGTTAATTATTAATTTTTTAGGTACAGATTGAAGTACTTCGCGATTTTATCATACATATGGATTCTGTCTTTGCCTAACACGTTATGCTCGTGGGTAGGGTAAAGAAAATAGTCAACTTGCTTGCCTTTCTCGATACAGTTCTGGACGAATTCCATACTGTGCTGTTGAACAACAACTGGGTCCTGCGCGCCATGAATAATTAATAAATGGCCCTGTAGTCTGTTCGCTTTATTAAGTAAGGACGTTTTTTCGTAGCCTTCAGGATTTTCTGCGGGTGTATCCATATATCTTTCGCCGTACATCACTTCGTAATATTTCCAATCGATAACCGGACCGCCAGCTACAGCAGCTTTAAAAATATCATTTCGTTTGGTCATCATAGAACTCGCCATGAATCCGCCAAAGCTCCACCCGAAGATGCCCATATTTTCCGTATCGACATAGGGGAGAGATCGTAAGTAGTTGATTCCCACCAGTTGATCCGCCATTTCCGCTTCACCAAGATTTCTATGCGTTACTCTAGTGAAGTCTCGTCCGCGTGCATCCGAACCCCGATTATCAATCGTAAATACTAAATAGCCATTTTGTGCCATATATAGATCAAAGTATCCAGCGCCGCCAAGCCATTTATTTGTCACCAATTGTGCATGTGAACCACCGTATAAATAAACCATAACAGGATATTTCTTCTTTGAATCAAAATTAGAAGGGTAGATGATTCTAGCGTTTAATGGTGTTTGTCCATCCGCTGCGCTAAAAGTTTTAAATTCGATTTTAGGTAAGTCGATTTTACCTTCGAAAGGATTTACTGCTGAGAGCACATTTTCTACAGTGTTGTTTTCCCGGTTTATAACTTGAATCTCATTAGGAGTTTCTAAGTTCGTAAACTGATCCAAAACATATTTTCCGCTTCCGCTAACAGAAGCGGAATGTATTCCATCTGTCTGCGTTAATTGTTTTGTATTACCATTTTTTAAATCGACCTCGAAAAGGTGTCGGTCCATGGCCTGGTTTGTAGTACCTATATAATATGCTTTCGTGCCTTTCGTGTCAAACCCTTGAAAATCTGTAACAACTACATCTTTATAGCCTAAGTTACGGATCAGCTGACCGTCCGTGTTGTATAGGTATAGCTGATTGTATCCATCGTTATCTGTTTGGTAAATGAATTGCTTCGGATTATTTGGAGTAAAAGCAAGTGAATGCTGTGGTTCTACCCAGGTATCGGAAGTTTCCTCAAACAGGGTTTTGGCCAGCCGCCCCGTTTTTGCTTCGTATTTATTGAGTTTTAGATGATCCTGACCTCTGTTTAATACCCCTACATAAATAAATTCATTGCTTGGATCCCATGTAACAATCGTTAGGTATTGTTCTTTAGGTTCACCTGTTTGCAAACGGATATATTCCTCGGTTTCGGTATTGAAAATATTTAAAGTGACATGTTCACTTTTCATTCCAGCCATTGGATACCGAATGTCTTTGATCGTGGTGACGCGGGTGTCCCATTGCGAAAGAGGGTATTGACTAACATTGGTTTCATCTTTTGTGTAGTACAATAGTTTCTTGTTGTCGGGTGACCACCACATTCCTTTATCGATGCCAAATTCATTACGATGAATTGCAGATGTTCCGTTCACGATCCCATCAAGCGTATCTTTGGTTACCTGAATTTTCTTTCCATCGGCTTGCATTATTTCAATATTGCTTCCGTTGAGGAATGCTGTTTTCGTGGCTGTCGATATAGTTTGGTCGCCTACGATTTCTTTGGGCAGCGACGAGTTTATTTTTATCTTTTTACTAACAATATTATAGGTGATATCGTAGCGGTTGTTCTCGCCATCGATGCTCATGCTGATATTTCTTTCGTCTAACCAATTGTATACAGTAGGAAACGTGGCTAAGGCCAACTCATCGCCTTTTATTGCAAAATTTAACGCTCTTTCGAGGTCTGTTTTTTCGATTAATAATTTTGGTTTCCAATTGTTTTTTGCTTCGCGGATTAACAGGTTTTGACGAGAGCTGTCTACACTGGAAAATGCATCAATGTTTGCAACCCATTTTACAGCATATATGGTTTGAGGGGCATATTTGGCAGGTCCGTAGACAGTCTCCTCAATAGTGAATCCTCTTTGGCCATAGGCAAAAGAAGAACCCAATAAGAATAATACCAATAATTTTTTCATTGTTTATGAGTTTTGTGCTCGCGAAAATAACGATTTGAAGGAAAAATATGCAGACAAAGTTTTGATGAGTGATCAGATAGAAATATAAAACGAGAACCTTGGCCAGTTCTTTGGCTAAGAAAGAATACTAAATCCGATGGGCTTATTTTGGAGTGGTATACTTGGAATTACAGAGATTTTTCAACTGTATTAGCCGTACATTTAATTAGAATTAATGTATCTCGTTGTTGAGTCGAGAACCGTGTTTCTTTATTGGAGAATCACTGTTCACTATTGGACAGTGATATGCACGGTTTCGGACATGTTTTAATATGTTTAAATGTAAGTTGTTGTTATTTAGTTGTTTGTCCGACTGGCATGGCCTTTGAAAAAGTAAGATTGTTTCAGGAATACCTCTAATTACTCATTATACTACGCATGATAAAGAATCATTTAAAAATAACCTGTCGGACATTATGGAAAAATAGAAGTTACTCTTTTATTAATATTATAGGTTTGGCGCTAGGTATGAGCGCAACAATTCTTATCGGTCTGTGGATAAGTTTGGAAGTAAATTTTGACCGCTTTTACACTGCTTCGAATCGGTTATATCAAGTCTATACTCTCGATGAGTTCGATGGTGAGAAGCATACATGGGGAGGGACTGCTGCTGTGTTAGGTCCCATTCTACAGCAAGAAAATCCTGAGATGGAGGAAGTCATTAGGACTGGGAGTGCAAGTTCTTTACTTCGCGCTGGATCTCAAAGTTTTAAAGCGTCGGGCGTGGTAAGTGATCCGTCATTTTTTAAGCTGTTCGACTTTTCGTTTATCAATGGAAATACGAAATCTCCAATCTCGGAGCCTAATTCAATTGTTTTGACGGAAGCTTTAGCGATAAAACTTTTTGGGACAACCAATGTGATAGGAAAAATTGTGCACGTTGATAAAGGAATCGCGATGGAAGTGCGGGCAATCATCGAAAACATTCCCAGTAATTCTACCTTTCATGGTGAAGAATTTTTTTGCTCTTGGGATTACCTTGAAAAGAGTGGTTGGATCGAAAATGACTCCTGGACAAATTATAATCACCAGACGTATGTTCTACTAAAAGAGGGAGTGTCCATGGAGACGGCGAATCATAGTATAGAAAATCTAGTTAGAAAGCACACGAATAACAATGTGAAAGCAAGTATTTATCTGTATCCCGCAAGCCGTTGGCATTTATATAACCAATCTGTTAATGGGAAAATGGTCGCTGGAAACATCACTACAATACGTGTGTTTGCACTTGTTGGTTTCTTTATCCTTCTAATTGCCTGTATCAATTTTATTAATCTAACGACCGCGAGCGCTGAAAGACGTGCGAAAGAAGTGGGGATACGCAAAGTTGTTGGAGCCCCGAGAAAAACTTTAATTCAACAATTTCTAATCGAATCCTTCATTTTAACCCTCCTTGCAGGCGCTCTTGCTCTGGTTCTTTCCTTACTTGTGCTACCCTTTTTCAATAGTATGATTGGTAGTGATGTTCGAATCGATGGTCAATCTTCAACATTTTGGGTGCTTTTCGTTGTCGTTATCATTTTTTCGACTTTAGGGGCGGGTATTTATCCTGCGTTTGTTTTATCAGCTTTTGAACCGATGCGAACGTTAAAAGGGCGTTTTATTTCTATAGGTAGAGGCTTTAAACCTCGTAAGATCCTGGTAACTTTTCAGTTTACGATTTCTGTATGCTTGGGCATATGCACAATTATTATTGGTCAGCAAATTCGTTATGGTCAAAATAGAGAAACTGGATATGACAAAAGTAATCTCGTATACATACCGTTGGATGGCAATTTAAAAAAGAACTACGAAGTTGTGCGCAATGAGTTGATCGAAGCTGGAGTTGCCAATAGCGTTACCAAAAGCTTGGGACGAATTACTCACTACGCAAATAATAGCTGGGGTTATTCGTGGCCGAATAGTAAACCAAATGATTTTGACGCCGTATTTAACGGCATGAGTAGTGACGCTGACTTTGCCAAAACCATGGGTATTAAATTGCTGGCAGGTCGCGACATCGATATTTACAAGCATCGCGCTGACTCCAATGCAGTGCTCTTAAACGAGGCCGCGGTGAAACGTATGGGATTAAGTAATCCCATTGGCACGCAAATCACTTCGTTAAAAGGTACAGAATATCAGGAAACCTGGAATGTTGTTGGTGTTATTCAGGATTTTGTTTTACAGTCTCCTTATGAAATTATTGAGCCGATGATTGTAAAGGGCCCGGCGAGTTGGTTCAGCTATGTACATATTAGGGTTAACTCAGCGAACAACCTGCTTTCGAACATAGAACAGATACAATCAATTCTGAAAAAATACAATCCCGGTTATCCTATCGATCTACGCTTCGCAGACGAAGCCTACGCCTCGAAGTTCATTCAACAAAAACGGACACAGGTAATGACGGCAATCGCCTCCGGCATGGCTATTTTTATTGCCTGTTTAGGTCTTTTCGGATTAGTTTCTTTTGCGACGATGCAACGAATTAAAGAAATCGGTATCCGCAAAGTATTAGGTGCATCAGTCACTCGTATCGTCGCAATGCTGTCTGCAGATTTTTTGAAACTTGTACTTTTATCTACTGTTATTGCTTCACCGATAGCTTGGTTTATTATGCAAAAGTGGCTAGAAGGTTTTGTATATAGAATAGACGTGCATTGGTGGATTTTCGTCATCGCTGGTGTAATAGCCATGATCATCGCGCTATTTACAGTTAGTGCCCTGGCAATCAGGGCGGCCCAGGCTAACCCGATTGGAAGCCTGAGAAGTGAGTGATCAGGGGTACTAAGATTAAGAGTGAGCGCGTCGATTTTAATTAGATTTTTTATTCTCCTGTTTACCATTGAAAAGCAGCCGTGACAAGTATTTAACATTGTCACGGATTATTGTTAATGGGAAATGCTTACCGTTTTTTTATGGTATTTGTTGTTCGTTAACTGGTTAAGCATAAAGTCCGCAACATCCGCGCGATTAATCTTAAGATTTAGGCCCTTATGGTTATTGTCAAAATCTATTTCATAGTTTTTAGTGATATCACCATTGCTGAAAGCACTAGGCCTTACGATCGTATAATCTAAACTACTATCGCGGATTAATTCTTCCTGTAGATTGTGATCAGAAAGCGCTCGTCTTAACAAAATACCAAACATAATATACTTCCATAGAAAATTTAAACTGTTGTAACTATCTCCCGCACCTAAGGTGGATTGGCAAATAAGCCGACTGATACCGACATTTGTCATTCCCTCAATTATATTTCCTGTCCCGACAGCTCTGATTTTTCCTTTAGCTCCGTCACCCAATGCGCATAAAACAGCTTCCTGACCCAACAATGCGCTTTCCAGATCTTCAATATTTTGCACGTCTCCCTTTACCACCCGGAGTCTTTCATGGCTAACATTAGCTAGTTTGTCCGGATCTCTAACGAATGCAGTTACTTGATGTCCCGTTGCCAATCCCTGTTTTACGATTTCAATTCCGACAGTGCCCGTAGCACCAAATACAATTATTTTCATAGTGTTAAAGTTTAATACTACAAAATTGAGAAGGTTCAGTGACTTAGAATAGAATAAAAACGACAACGGTGTTTTTATGGTCGGAAATCGGAGGGGGTTTTGCCAGTAAATGCTTTGAATACCCTTATAAAATGAGATTGATCAGAATAGCCATTTTCATAAACGACGTCTGTGAGCTTCGTATAATCATTGCCAGAAATCTGTTGCAATGATGCTTGAAATTTAATAATTTGAGAAAATTGCTTTGGAGAAAGTCCTGTTTCTTTCAAAAATCGCCGTTCCAGTGTTCGTATGTTTAAATCTGTTTGCTCCGCTATAAAGTTGATAGGTTCAGCACCTTTTAAACGGATAATCATTTGAATAGCTTTTGCAACGTCCAGGTCAATATTTTGCTTTCTACGCTCAAATAAATTCAAAAGCATCTCAGACATTATTTGAATTTTGCTTTCGATAGTTTTTGCTTTTAATAAAACGTCGGTTACTTTCGGAATATCCAGTTCTGGTATATTATCCAAATAGTAACAACTATCGTTAATACTTTGAGGAGCAATGTTCCAGAAAGCACGTAACACGAATGGATATAATTGGAAGACTATGATAAGGTGGGGGCCATCAACTTCAAGTTTTATGGGTTTGATAGTTTGTCCATAAAGAAAAATGTTTGGCATCTGTTTATTGTGTGGATGTATTTTTAGCCCATTTTTTGTTTGCTGAAACATCAGTCCCGGATATCCATCCGCAAAGAAGGGGAGATTTGTTTTTGCAGCCTCATCTTTACCCTCAATGACCCAGATGTTTTTTACAAAAAGTGAGATAGATCTATGGGGTATGAAATCCAAAAAGTTCATGTTTCTAATATCGTAAGTTGATTTTAAAAATATTAAACGAATATACTTATTTTTCGATAGGGGGTTCCTCCCAACGATGACAGAGAATCACGGGTAGACTCAATAGTATCGACTAGATTTGTTTTGAAGCGATTAGTAGAGTAAAGTTATTATTCTGATTGAATGTTAAAATACACAAGATTTTAAATTTATATCCGCGAGCGCTCATATCGAATTGAAATCGTTAACCTTTCGCGATAAATCAGAGATCCCATATGAGGTAATCTAAAACTTTAAAGTAAATTTGGTTATCGATTCAAAATGGGAAATGATATTTAAGTAATGATCAAGATGTACTGTTTTTCACCTTTGTAAACCTCTAAAAGCTATGAAGATGCAACTTAATAGTAAATCGACTATCTTGCTCACAGGGCTACTGACAGGTACGTTAGATGGATTATCTGCAATAATACTTAATCCCGCGATACCTGCTGCTAATATCTTTAAATTTATCGCAAGTGGGTTATTTGGTAGGGCCGCTTTGTCCGCAGGCATGGAAATGGTTGTATATGGTGTGTTGTTACATTATCTGATTTCATTTATATTTTGTATTGTGCTGTTACGGATCTATCCATCTTTCATTAAATGGTTTAAATACAACTTCATAATTGTTTTCGTCTATGGACTTTTGATATGGACGATAATGAATCTTGTAGTGCTACCGTTGAGCGGTATAGGTCCTACGGCTTTTCATTTTGTAAGTGTGTTTAAAAATATGATGGCCTTAATCGTTGCTTTCGGTTTGCCAATCGTTTGGATTGCTAGCATGATTTATAATCGAAAAGCAGATGTTAAAGAACATAACGCTATGCTATAAACAGGCATTGCTGTTTAGTTAGCCCATATTGGGCTTCCCGTTCCAGCAGACAGGATGATTACTAGATTTCACGCAGGATTAATAACTACAATTAATTTGGGAGGTGATATCGAAAAGGTGCATAGTCATTTTCAAGGGAACCAACTATGATGACGCCTATCAGGCGACCGTTGGAAAGCTTGGTTATGAGGTTTTTAGAAGGTGAGAAAATATTTGAACTTCTGCGCAATGGCTATTGCGATTCTTCTGTCCAAGAGAAGATCATCAAAATCGATGTTTAGATTGATGCATCTCCGAAAATAGAAATGTTATATTGTTTCTGCGATAAATTGTGGCAACGTACCAGAAATGTATAGATATAATTTGATTTTGCCAAAAATGGTCATTTCTTTTGTTTGAACAAAACCAGCTGTCTATGAAGAATAAAAATATTGAAATGTTCTATCCCAAAACAAGATCAGAATGGCGGGAATGGCTTATTAATAATCATGAAAAAGAGACTGCTGTGTGGATAATCCTATATAAAAAGGACGCTAATCAGCCTACGATATCTTGGGCTGAGTCGGTGGAAGAAGCGTTGTGTTTTGGTTGGATAGATAGTATTAAGAAAAAGCTTGATGCTAGTCGGTCCATTCAGTTTTTTAGTAAGCGTAAAGCTACTGGAACTTGGTCCAAAATAAACAAACAAAAGATTCAACACCTCATCGATGAAGGAAAGATGTTCCCTGCGGGTATGGCGATTATAGATATCGCGAAAAAGAATGGCAGTTGGACACTATTGGATCAAGTGGAAGACCTGATAATACCGAAGGATTTAGACAATGCGCTGGCAGAACATGTGGGGGCTAAAGATTATTTTTTGTCACTGAGTAGAACGAAGCGGAAAATGCTACTGCAGTGGGTTATTTTGGCTAAAAAACCAGAGACAAGATCGAATCGAATATATGATATAGCAATCCTTGCCGGTTTACAGAAGTTGCCGCGTGGGTTTTGACACGCGATAGGAGTGGACTGCTTAAACCTTGTGTTTGTTGCGTCCGATAGGTAGTAACATCTTTTATATCAGTTTATTTTCGGTTGCTATTTTAACCAATTCGATCATGTTTCTTGCCTTAAACTTCTGCAACAAATTTCTACGGTGTGTTTCCACGGTTATCACCGAGATAAATAATTTTTCTGCTATCTCTACTGACGTGTGGCCCTGTGCGATTGCTTGTAAAATCTGCTGTTCCCTTTTGGTTACTCTTGGAAGCTCAAAACTATTAGCTGAAGGGCGTAACATAATTTCTTGTACTTCTTTACTTAAAGCGAGATCGCCAATTATAGCATTTTCAACGCATTGAATTATCTCATAAGCATCTGCATTCTTTAATATGTATCCACTACCGCCATTTTCTAAAAATCGAAAAATTATGCTTCGTTCGGCCTGATTGCTTATTCCGATTACAATTGTTTTAGGCGATTTTTGTTTGATAATTTTACAGAAATCTAAACCATTCCCATCGCTTAGGACAATGTCTAGCAAAAGGACATCTATTCTGTTCTCCTGAATGAAATCTAATAAAGCAGCGCCCTTTGTGAAAGAGAAAATTTGAAATTTGGTACTCTGCTGCAGGAGTGATTTCAATCCTTCCAGAACCATTGGATGGTCATCAACGATCGCTAAGTTTAAGCTATTTTTATTATACATCACATTCTACGGTTATAGTGGTGCCTTCTCCTTGTACAGAAGTAACGTCTACTGTTCCATTAATCAATCGGACGCGGTTTTCAATGTTTTTTAGCCCTAGACCATACATAATTTTGGTTTTATCAAATCCTATTCCATCATCTTCGATTGTTAAACTAAGCGTATTTTCATTTTGACTTATTTGTACAATCAGATTGCTGGCTTGTGCATATTTGATAACATTACTAATACTTTCTTGGGCAACGCGGTAGAATACCAACTGCTTTTGAAACGGGATGTTTTTTGATAGGTTAAATGCTTCGAACTGAATAGACAAATGTTTATGTTCCATCGATTCTGAAAGTTCTTTTAGAGCTGTTTCCAGTCCGATATTCTTAAGTGTTTCAGGCATGAGGTTTCTGGAGATACGTCTCATTTCTGAAATAGATTTATCTATCTTTTTTAGAATATCGATAGGCGCACCAGGTTCTGCCGATGAAATTGACATACGAATATTCGCCAGCATCCCTCCGATACTGTCATGCAAATCCTGTGCAATTCGTTGCCTTTCTTGTTCTTCTCCTTGGAGCATAGCTTTTGTGGCTTCATATTTTCGCTCACTTTCAATACGTAATAGATCTTGCTGATGACCGATTCTGATTTGTCTACTCAGTTTTTGTTGATTCTTATAATTCCGGTGAATAAAAAAAGCGATTACTAGACTTACTCCAAGTGCACCTCCTAAGAGTGAAATACGCAGATTCTTATTTCTGGCAATTAATAGATTCTCTTTCTTTTCTTGCTCTAGTTTATCTATTTTTTGTTGTTTTTCTGTTGTCTGAAGTGTGATTTCCAGCTCATTCATTTTTTCGAGCAATTTTCGTTGTTGTAGCGAATCACTCAAAGCACCTGATTTCTTCATCCAATCGTAAGCTTGCTTGTAGTCGCCTAAGTTTTCGTTAACAGTTGCTAATTGCGTATAAGTGATTTTTCGGTTGACGGCTTCTTTGCTCAGGATATTCTCCTTCAAAATTTGCTCTAATAGCACTTTAGCGTTTTGATAATCTTTTTGCATCAGGTACACATTATACTTACGAAAATATAGCATATGTAACAACTGCGGTTGATTTTTGTATCTGGCGAGCTTCATTCCTTTGTCCAAACTAACTAAAGCGTTATTATGCTCTTGTGTTGTGGTATAATACATTGCCTCCTGATAGTAATAGTTGGGATAGTGTTGGGAGTTTGGAAATCGTTGTATAAGATCCTTCGCTTTGTCTAAATAGATTTTCGCGGATTTACTATCTGGCTTATAACAATAATTACTTATTAAATTGAGATAAGTAATTAGCCGGACCGTGTTGTGCGCTGGTATTTCTGATATTAGCGCTAATGCTTTCTTATGATATTCTTCTGCCGTGTCAAATTGGCCTACGGACATGAAGGTCAACCCTAATTGCGTATACGAATATATTAGTAGATCTGTGTTTCCATTTTTCTCGCTTAAAGGAATACAGCGCTCAGTTAGCATTTTGACCATAACGTCGTAACCTTTGTCTTCTACTTGAACATAAGCATAGTTGTACAAAGCTTTTATAAGTAGATCGGTGTTGTGTACATCGTGCTCTAATAAATCTATGGCAGCCTGATAATGATTTTTGGCGTTAGCTTTTTTTCCGTGGGATGCATAAAAAATTGCCTGATAGTATTCTAAAACTCCCTTTTCTATAAGATCTTTTTTAGGAGAAATCAAGACGGTCTGAAGTGCTTGCCAGCTTTTTGAGCTGTCAGTTTGTACCCAATATTCTGACAATAGAAGGTAGTTGTGTAGGCGAACGCTGTCGTTCGGACTCATCTTAAGGTCTCTCTCGATTTGCTTTAAATAGTTTATTTCGTCTAAGGGCATCAGTCGTTGTGCTTTTGATAGAAGACAACAAATAATAATCACAACTGATAGGAATGTATTTTTGAACATCGACCGTTGATTAAACCCCAAATATCTAAATAAAAAATGATTGCGAATGTTTGGTACTTAAAATCATGGTAAACCATTAGAAACAAAATCACGGTTTATAGTGATTGTTACAATAATGCAAACGATGGAAATTTGCCTATCACAAATAATGAAACTATTATGAAAAAGTTGAACACAAGGATTGCTCTTATAGGCGCTTTATCAGTATTGATATTCGGAACAACTGGTTGCAGCAAAGACGACGGCAGCCAAGAAGAGCCAGAGAAGGGTGGTACCTATAAGATTACTGTGAAGCTGGATGATGTTGATACTAACCAAGATTTTGTATCGATCTCAATCGCTGGGGGAACAATCGGAGGAAAAACAGATGTTTGGAAGGTAAACGGGGAGGTTAGAACTGGAGAGGGTGCGATAAGCTTAAATAAAAATGATTTCAGCGGAGCGACGAAATCTTACGTGATTGAAACTACTCAACCTATTCAGGCATTTGCTGCAGGTGTACAAATCATCAATTACGGTCAAAATTTACCTATTAGTTTGAAAATTGAAAAAAATAAAGAAACAAAGGTTAATGAAGAAAAGACGCTTACCGGAGACGGAGCTGATTTTACAAAACAATATTCTTTGTAAGATAAGCTGGTGAGATCTCGAAAACCAACGAGTCTAAATAGTAGCGTCATTTGTTTGCAGAGATAAAGCAAAGACTTCCCAGGTAACGCGCGTCGGCTGATGTTGTCTTGGATCGTACTCGATAAAATCCTGAAAAGAGGAAGACAAAAAAAGAAAGAGAAGCATAGCCTCTCTTTCTTTTTTTAGTCGTCATCCCACTCGTCATCGTCATCCCAGTATCCTTCGTCATAATCATCATAGAAATCTTCTGGATGTCTACTGATCGGTACATCGTTAATGATGCGTATGTTCGCTCTACCGAGGTCTACATTGATCATGAATGATGGAACATTTACCGAAAAGCGCCAGTTACCTCCGTCGGAGTATACGTAACCTCCACGGTAAGGGTCATAGAATGTATGGTAATCTTTGAAATACACATGTCTACGGGCATCATAACGGTGCGCCCTTGCCCAAGAAGGAGCACCATGCTTGCGTCGCTCTTTTAGGTATTCTTTCCGTTTCTTCGCAGATTCCCTATAATACTCGGCTTCTTTTTTACCACGCTCTCGGTAATATTCATCTCTTTTCTTTTCCCGTTCGCGGACATACTCATAGTGCTTCTTGTCCGCTTTCTTGCGGTGCTCCCAATATTTGTCATCACCGCCTCGTTGTGCCATGGCCTCATTAATTCCGGTAGAAAGTATTGTTAGACCGGCAAAAACAACTAATACAAACTTTTTCATAATAATTTATGTAAGCATTTAAACCCATTTCCAAAACTGTACCAAGTTTGAACAGTCGATTACTTTTGAGACTTGGCGATTTCGAAAAAGTTTAATGGTACTCCGCGTTGAGGCGAACATGAATTGTTTTCTGAATCGTCCAGCTCACCAATAAAGGGACGGGGCTAGTTGGGAAAACCCAGCTTTCAAAATTGAAACAGCTCGAATAGGCTGATTAGAATTGGAGATGGTTAAAGGGTAAATACATCGGTCGGGAAGTGAGAACACCCCTGCGTTTATCCCACAAACAGGGACTTTAAAAACATAAATTTGCTATCGTGCCCAGATCCGATTTATCGCATGTTCTCTTGATTGTCCATTCGCTTATGAGATTGGATCTTTGCAAAATAATAAAGTGGTTTATGGAAATGTTATTCGAGTTCAATATCCATTCTTCGCAGCAACTTGTCTTTCAAAATGTAAATGTGTTTTACTCTTCCGTCAAATAAAGAATTGCCTTCTAAATCTTTCACTTTTTGATGCACAATTATTTCTAAAGACCCATTTTCTCTATCGTTAAATTCCAGAGGCTCAACCTTGGGATTGATTTCTGTCCATTGTCGAGTCCAATACTCTCTAATTTCAGTGTGCCCTTTTACGTAGCCTCCTTCAAAGGCCTTTGGCCATTGAATCTCTGGGTGCATTGTTGATAAGGCCGTGTCAATGTCTCTTGCGTTGAAGGCGAGATACGCTTTTTTGATTAAGTTCTGGATCTGTATTTCCATATTTCGTAGTTTTAAGATGCTTCACTTCGTTCGCTCTATAGAAGGGGTTATGCGTTCTATGCGTTCTCTAGTGCCTGTTGTATTCTCATTTGTACAATATATAAAAAATACTTTTCCCTCTACAGCAAAGATAGCTTTTATCAAGGGATCGGAATATCAGAACTTTCTCGCTCAGTCGTCGAAAAACTAAAACAATTGTTACAACCCGCAAGTTCACAGTAGACTAGATAGCTTTAATTTAAAAATTTTCTTTCTTTTGGATACAACATTCCGAGAGTTGAACACTTTTTAGTTTTGCCATCTACAGATATTTGTATTATAATTAAACTCAAAGATATGAACAATAAAAAAGTGTGGTTTATCACCGGAGCATCAAAAGGCATTGGGTTGGCTTTGACTAAGTTGGCCTTGTCGCAAGGTAACAAAGTGGTCGCTACATCACGAAATGTCGATGCGTTAAAAAATGCTATCAATGAACAAGGGTCTGATTTTTTGCCGTTAGAAATGGACATTACCTCAGATCTAGATGTAAAAAATGGCGTTCAGAAGATCATTGATAGATTTGGCAGGATAGACGTAGTGGTTAATAATGCAGGTTATTCCCTTGTCGGTAGTATGGAAGAGATGACTGACGAGGAATTTCGCAAAACATTGGACGTTAACCTTTTCGGAACCGTTAATGTCTTGCGAAACGTAATGCCTTCTTTAAGACAACAGAAAGCTGGTCATGTTATCAATATTTCTTCCAATGCTGGTTATGTTGGTTTCGCCAATGCTACTAGTTACAACGCTGCAAAATTTGCGGTAGTCGGACTTTCTGAAGCATTAGCAGAGGAAGTAGCTCCCTTTGGTATTAAAGTAACGGTGATTGCGCCGGGGCAATTTAGGACTAATTTTATGGATAAGGGCTCCATGACCTATGCTGAGAATAGGATATCCGCATACGGTTTAGATGAAGCTGAGAAAATGTGGACAAACTATAGCGGACAACAAATTGGCAATCCTCAAAAACTAGTAAAAATATTAACGGAAATCGTCGAATTAGAAAATCCACCGTTGCGCCTGTTATTAGGAACAGATACCTTTCAGCTCATAAAAGAGCATCGTGAAAAGGAGGCGAAGGAATTTGAGGATTGGAAATCTGTAACGCTGTCAACCGATTTTGACTGATTTTCGTAATTTTACGAATATGAGGAGAGTAAAAAACAGTCCGTATATCATAAATTCAATTTCGGAATTGCACCGGCTGTTGGAGTTGCCAAAACCCAAACACCCCTTGGTAAGTGTTATTAACTTTTCGGAAATTAAATGCTTTGATGACGAGAATCTGCGAAGTGTTTCCTACAATTTTTATTGTATTGCTGTCAAAAATAATTTTGAAGGCAAAATGAAATACGGACAGCAATATTATGATTTTGATGAAGGCATTATGACGTTCTTTTCACCTATGCAGGTCGTCACGACAGATATTGTTGAGGGAATAAAATTGTCGGGTTATTGGTTGGTGGTTCATCCCGATTTTATAAGAAATTATCATTTGGGTAGATCGATCAAGAAGTATGGTTATTTCTCTTATTTAGTGTATGAAGCTTTACACCTTTCCCACGATGAAGAAAAAACGATAATTGGAATAATGCAAAATATTGCTCATGAATATCATTCAGCTATAGATGAGTTTAGTCAGGATGTGATTGTTTCGCAAATTGAAGTATTGCTTAATTATTGTAATCGTTTTTACAACAGACAGTTTATTACGAGAAGTGCGGCAAACAATGACTTGTTAATAACACTTGAAAATCTGTTAGTTGGACGATTTAACACCATAGCGTTGGAGGAATCGGGGCTTCCCTCTGTTCAAGAGATTTCCGACAAACTTAATGTGTCCCCGAGTTATTTAAGTGATATGCTTCGTAACATTACAGGGCAAACCACTCAACAGCATATTCATAATCATTTAATCGAAAAGGCCAAAGAAGCACTAACGACAACCAATCTGTCAATCAGTGAAATTGCCTATCAGCTCGGTTTTGAATATCCTCAATCGTTTAGCAAGCTGTTTAAGGTTAAAACTAATCTCACTCCATTAAAATTTCGAAAGTCATTTCGTTAGAACTCCTGTTACTTAGGAAACTATGGAATGCCTTACTCCAGCTTTGGCTTAATTGAGCCTTGATTTCGAAATATCAGTGAAAATAGATGGTAGAGTATGCATCTTATTTGAGATATCTGACTGTTATTCTTTCGCTTCTCATTCATTTCACCAGTAAAGAGCTTTCAAGGGATAAATTCTCCTTCGTGCCTCAGTCCGATTTATTCCATGGTCTCTTGACAGTTCATTCGCTTAAGAGATGGGAGCTTTAATAAAAGAATGGGATGGTGGGTGGCTACTTGCGTGAATTTTAGATAGAAATTGTTCGTCCAATATATTTATAACTATCGTGTATTTGAGTAGATATGAGTAAAGCTAGATAAGTTAATACATGCCCGAAAAACGTCGTGGAAGTAGGCATGTCCTTGTGGTGCAATAAATAACTGTTCAACGTCGAATCCTATTTTGCTTTTTATTATATTTATTATGCACGGACGGTAAGATCTAAAAAAAGAAATAAGAAATGGGCACTAAGACAAGAGAAAATCCAGAAGATACATTTATCATCAGCCACGTATTTGAAACAGAGCAAGCTAATTTATTTAATATGTGGATTGATCCTGAAATCTATACGAGTTGGATGGGGCCGACCGGAGCAGAAATGTTATTTATAAACGCTGACGTAAGAGAAGGTAGGGCGGCACTTTGGCAAATGACAACGCCTGATGGCATGACTAAATATGGAAAATTGAGCTACAAAACCATCAGTCCGAATCATCAATTGGTGTATGTTCAGAACTTTTGTGACAAGGATGGGAATTTTATCAAAGCACCATTTTCGGAAACCTATCCTGATCGTTTGTTGCTAACTGTGGATTTTAATCAACAAGCCGGAAACAGAGTGCAGATGACGGTTAAATGGGAAATCTTTGGCGAACCATCGGATGCGGAACGAAAGACTTTTAACGATATGAAACCTTTTATGGTTCAAGGTTGGGGTGAGTCATTTGTTAAAATTGACGGGTTATTAAAATCGAAAAAAAAATAGCGCTACCATACAATTGACAGGTTACGGCGGCGGACTTCGACAATAAAATTAGATAGTTTGATTTAATCGTTACTTTTAGAGTTTCGGAAGTGACCAGATTTTACGTACTTTTGCAGCATGGCTGTAGCAATAACAAATAGATAACCAATCCTTTAGTGCCTTCCTGGCATATTTCCGATCCGTCGGGAATAAACTTTCTTTTTTTTATTTAAATAATTATTGATATGATTCAATTAGAAATGATTGAAAAAGTCCAGCTTTGGGCTCAAAAAAGCGATGCCATATCCGCGGTATTCATGTATGGATCCTTTGTCAAAGACGAAGGTGATACTTATTCAGACATAGAGTTTTACGTGTTTTTAAACGCCGATATTGAATTTGATCGCTACCGCTGGGTTAATTCAATAGAAGATGTACGCATTTTTTTTATCAATGAGTTTGGCTCAGAAGTTGCAATTTTTAGAAATTTAATCAGAGGGGAATTTCATTTTCTTCCCAAACGTGAAATTTGTATATTAAAATCGTGGGTTGGCTTAGTATCTTTTGAATACTTTGAGAAAATGTCGTTGGTAGATAAGGACGGCGAGCTATCGGCCATCCTAACTAGCCTTAGCAAAGAGACGCCGAATCGGAGTTCTTCAGAATCGCTTAAATGGGTTTGCAATTCGGCAATTAACGGCCTTCTACACGCCAGAAATCTTCTGTTGCGAGGTGAACTCGCACATGCCCATCAAAGCTTGTTCTACGTTCATAAATACATTCTTTGGCTCATAAGGATTGAGGTGGATTCTACTGAACACTGGGAAAGCCCAACAAAAAAAGTAGAGGAAGATCTGCCTGCATATTGGTATAAGAAATACGCTCACTGTACTGCAAGATTAGATAGACAAAGCTTGATTGATGCTTATCGACATTGTTTTGTGCTGACCATTGAGTTGTTCCATAAACTTCAAGCGCCCACAGATTTGGTATGTCTTTTGGATGAAATAGGAGCCGAAATATAGTTCAATGTGATTGTTGGAATTGTACAGTATTAGATTACTGGCAATTCCATTATTCTACTTGATGTTGTTAACCACATGTGATCTTATTCTTACGATCTTATTGTCTTTAAACTGATAGAGGTAAAACTAAGCAAAGACTATCGAGTAAACCATAAAAGAAGATAAAGTTCTATTACAATCTGGCCAAAAAAAAACAAAACCCTGCAAATTGATAACTTACAGGGTTTTTAAGTGCGCCCACCTGGGCTCGAACCAGGGACCAAAAGATTATGAGTCTTCTACTCTAACCAACTGAGCTATAGGCGCGGTGGTATTTTTCATCAAAAGTCCGTGGTTACTCGCTTTTGACGATGCAATTATCGATATTTGTAGTGAGAAAACAAAATTTTAGATGCAAAAAATTAAAAATATTATTCTCGATTATGGCAATGTTATCTTTATGATTGACTTTGCCCGCGTTCAAGAATCGTTTAGTAAGTTGGGAATCAAAAATATAGATACTTTTTTCGGTCATCGGGCCCAAGATCCGTTATTTGATCAGTTTGATCGAGGAGAATTCACAGCTTCCGAATTCCGAACTAGAGTTCGGGAGATGATAGGTGACGGCTCGCTGACAGATGAGGCAATTGACGAGGCATGGAATTCATTATTAATAGGTGTTCCACCGGGTCGACACGGGATGTTGGAATATCTTCATGATAAATACCGAACGTTCCTCTTAAGCAACAATAACGAGATACACTATGCGCATTGTATGAAACATCTTCAGGAAGTATACGATGTACCTAGTAATGAACAGTTTTTTGAGAAAACATATTATTCTCATCTTGTTGGTATCAGAAAGCCAGATCATGCGATTTTCCAGTTATTAATTGACGAAAACGATATTATTCCTCAGGAGACCTTGTTTATAGACGATAGTCCGCAGCATCTAGAGAGCGCAAGACTATTGGGATTTCAAACAGCATTGTGCACACATGAAGAACCTTTGGAAATCTTAATAGAGAAGTTTGGTCTTTAAAATAATAATTTTATTTCTTTGATTAGAGTCTACTTTCACGTATCTTTGCAACACAAAATTTAAAGGGCACGAAAGGAGGTATACAAAGCACATGATTATCGTAAACATCAAAGAAGGAGAATCTTTAGACAGAGCGTTAAAACGTTTCAAAAAGAAATTCGAAAAAACAGGAGTTTTGCGCGAACTACGTTCACGTCAAGCATACGAGAAAAGATCTGTAACTCGTCGTATCCAAGTTAAGAAAGCAATTTACAAACAAGGCTTAAATCAGGAAACTGTTTAATCTTAGTTTTAATACAGATATAGGAAGGGGCTAATTCATTAGCCCTTTTTTTTATGTATTTTTTTAAACTGAAACGCATCAAGGGGTATATTTGTACTAAACAGGTAGACGAATGGAATCAATTATTTTTAATAATGAGTTACTAGCATTGTATAAAGCAGGAGACAGGGCGGTAATAATAGAGGCTGGTTCTGGGGAAAAGGCGAAGTATGATTTTAGGCAGGACCATCTTCAGAGCGCCAAATTTGTTGATCTAGAGCATGATCTTTCTTCCGTGCAGGATCCCAAATACGGCGGGAGACATCCGCTTGTGAGCATTCAAGAATTCTCTATGTTATTAGGAGGGTTGGGGATTAATCCGACCAGTCATGTTGTCGTATATGACCGCGCTCATGGCACTAACGCTGCAGCACGTTTTTGGTGGATGTTGCGTTCTGTAGGTCACAAAAGCGTGCAGGTGTTAAGTAGTGGTTTTGAGCAAACAAAAGCTTTCGGAATTCCTACGGAATCCGGCGAATCAACCCTTAGCGGTATAGAACCTTATCCAATTAACGGTTGGCAACTACCGATGAGTAGCATGAATGAGGTTGCTGAATCCATTAATGATGCTAATTCTGTTATTATTGATGTTAGGGAACAAAAGCGTTTCCGTGGAGAAACAGAGGCAATCGATCTTATCGCTGGGCATATTCCTGGCGCTATCAACATTCCGTTAGCAAACAATTTAACAGATCAGGGTATATTTAAATCTCCAGAAGAGTTGCGAACAATTTATGGTCCTTATTTTCAGGACAAAGATTTCGAAAAGATTATCGTTCATTGTGGATCTGGCGTCACTGCTTGCCATACAATCTTAGCCATTGATTACGCTGGACTGCCGATACCTAAACTGTATGTAGGGTCGTGGAGTGAATGGTCGCGTAACGACAATCCTATGGAAACAATATAGTTTTCCGTAGAACACCATGCTTATCAAGAGAATTGAACAGTTGTAATTCGATAACTGGTATATACTAAATTGCCCGATGGATACCATTTTTAAGAATAGAATTCTGATATTTACCATAAGCATTCAAATTTAAAAGGCTTTTTCACACCTATAACCCCAGATCGTCCAGATGTCAAAAAAGGAAGTCGTTTCGTTAACTGGTTACCAGAAACTCGTTGTTTTTATACTAGCAATTACCCAATTTACTGTTGTTTTGGATTTTATGATTATGTCGCCTATGGGTGATCTTCTGATGAAATCAATTAATTTAAAGCCTACCCAGTTCGGTGTAGCAGTGTCCGCGTATGCGTTTAGCGCCGGAATATCGGGGTTACTGACCGCGGGTTTTGCCGATCGATTCGACAGAAAGAAATTGTTACTCTTTTTTTATTCAGGTTTTATTGTCGGCACTTTTCTTTGCGGGTTTGCTACCAATTATCCTCTTTTAGTTGCTGCACGAATTGTTACGGGTCTTTTTGGCGGTGTAATAGGGTCGATTTCGATGGCGATCATCACGGATGTTTTTCGTTTGGACCAACGTGGGCGCGTAATGGGGTTTGTACAAATGGGTTTTGGGGCAAGTCAAGTGTTAGGTATACCCATAGGGCTTTATATTGGAAATGCTTGGGGATGGCAAAGCGCCTTTTTATGGATTGCGGTCGTTGCGCTAATTATCGCCATACTTATCGCATTAAAATTAAAGCCTATTACAGCTCATTTAGGACTCCAAAAAGAACGCTCAGCTGCTACACACCTATGGAAAACGTTTTCGAAAAGAGAGTATCGAATAGGTTTCTTGGCTACGGCATTGCTATCAATAGGCGGGTTTATGATGATGCCTTTTAGTAGTGTTTTTGCTGTAAATAATCTCCATGTTACCCACGAGCAGCTACCCATGTTGTTTATGGTTTCGGGTATTTCCTCGCTAATTATTATGCCTTTGATTGGTCGTTTGAGTGACCAATTCGATAAGTTTAAAATTTTTACAATAGCTACAGTGTGGATGATTGTAATGGTTCTTATTTATACGAGTTTGGGGCCGACTCCTTTTACGATCGTTGTAATTTTTAATATTATGATGATGATGGGGATTCTAAGTAGGATGACTCCGTCGTCAGCGTTAGTAACTGCTGTTCCGGAAATGAAAGACCGGGGAGCATTTATGAGCGTCAGTTCTTCTTTGCAGCAATTAGCCGGTGGTATAGCGGCCGCGATTGCTGGAATGATTATCGTTCAGAAAACGAATGAAAGTCCGTTGGAACATTATACGACGCTTGGATATATTGTTGTGTTTATTAGTATAGTGACGATTTATATGATCTATAGGGTAAGCATTATTGCAAAATCTAAACCAATTAAAGATCCAAAGATCGATTGAAAATGCAGGTGGCTAAACGGCATATCGAAGCCCAACCGGCATATGTTAATTTTTAAGCACGTCCCCCAGTCGAATATTACTGGATTAACGTGGCGGGATAACGACAAAATGAATTATTTTCCGAATAGACGAAAACGGAAAGAGTGCTTTCTTTTCGTTGGTATAATAACGTTACAAAACCCCGATTATCTGCCCTAGATAACAATTGCTTTCTTTCCGAGGAGAAGCGTAAAATAATATTTTTATAAATATATAGTAAATTGATAGATATTATATGGTAAGTAGATAAATATTTTTTAACTTTGTTGGTAAGTTATTGAAAAGAAGACAGTGTTTTACACTGTTAAATGATAAAGTGTTAATTGAGAGAGAAGTTAATATGCAGAGCTTTCGTACAGAAATAGAAAACCCAGTTGTTGCAAAGGAGATCATTGAGTTAGAGAAGAAGATCCGCGCGTATAGAGATGGGAACATAGTAGAGGATAGATTTAAATCATTGCGTCTAGCGCGAGGTATATACGGCCAACGTCAACCTGGAGTGCAGATGGTTCGGATCAAGTTACCTTATGGTAAAATCACTTTTAAACAAATTCTCAAGGTTGCAGATATCTCTGATGAATTTGCGAGTAGTAATCTACATCTAACTACGCGTCAAGATATACAGATCCATTTTGTTAGTCTTGATCGCACTCCAGAATTATGGGAGAAATTAGCCGAAGACGAGATGACTATCCGTGAGGCATGTGGGAATACCGTTCGTAATGTAACAGGATCTCCGCAATCAGGAATTGATCCCGATGAAGCATTTGATATTTCGCCGTATGCGCAATTGACCTTTGAATATTTGGTTCGCAACCCGATCTGCGCAGAAATGGGGCGGAAGTTTAAAATAGGCTTCTCTTCAAGTGACAAGGATACAGCTTTCTCCTATTTACAAGATTTTGGTTTTATAGCGAAAATCCAAAATGTTGATGGCCAAGAGAAACGCGGATTTACCGTAATGTACGGTGGAGGATTAGGCGCGCAACCGATTTTGGCAAATAAGATATATGATTTTCTACCAGAGGATGAAGTTATTCCTTTGATCGAAGCGACGATTCGTGTATTCGATCGCTACGGTGAGCGGAACAATAGAAATAAAGCGAGATTTAAGTATGTTGTGCAGAAGCTTGGTATCGAAGAAGTTTTACGTTTAGTAGAAGAAGAGCGGATCGCGATCAAAAGTAAACAATACGTGTTCGATAGGTCCCGTATCTTGCTTCCTGAGCCACCTAAAGAAGTTAATATAGATGTAACTCCGGTAGATCCATTGTCATACGAAATTTGGCGTACTACGAACGTTTTCGAACAAAAACAAAAGGGGTTTTATGGAGTTTACTTACGCGTGCCAACTGGCGATATTCCTACAGATAAAGCGAGAATACTTGTAAATTCAATTCGTGATCACGTTGCTGACGATATGCGAATTACGCAAGATCAAAATCTATTGTTAAAATTCGCACGCGAATCGTCCTTACCGCATATCTATAATGTATTACACAGTTTAGGGTATGCAGCAACTGGATATAACAGTACCGCAGATGTTACGACCTGTCCGGGAACAGATACTTGTAATCTGGGGATCTCGAATTCTACGGAGATGGCTCGCGTTTTGGAACATCATGTAACGACTCACCATAACGAATTTATATACGAACAGGATCTGAAAATTAAAATATCTGGCTGTATGAATTCCTGTGGTCAACATAGTTTGGCGCATATTGGTTTTCACGGTAGCTCACTGAAAGCTAGTGGGCGCGTATTGCCTGCAGCTCAAGTCATGATGGGTGGTGGCACCGTAGGGGGGGGGCTTGGCCGTATTTCAGATCGTATCACGAAAGTGCCAACAAAGCGTGTCCCTCAGGTGGTCGATGCTGTTTTGGAAGACTTCAAAGTAAATAAGTTGGAGAGTGAAAACTTCCACGCCTATTACGATCGCCAGACAAAAGATTATTTTTATCGTCTATTGAAACCTATCGCAGACTTGAGTACGTTAACTGAAGATGAGTTTGTCGATTGGGGACGAAATGAAGTCTATAATACAGCAATTGGTGTCGGTGAATGCGCGGGCGTTGTGATCGACTTAGTTTCGACACTTTTATTTGAGTCGGAAGAGAAACTTGAATTTGCTAAAACAGCTGTTGAAAAAGGCTTATACGCAGATGCGATATACCACGCTTATAGTTCGTTTATATCAACAGCAAAAGCGTTGTTACTTGATAAAGGTGTGAATGCCAGTACACAAATAGCGGTAATAAATGAATTTGACGAAAAATACGTAAAAACTGGTATTTTTGATTTTCCTGCGACATTTGCAGAACGTGTATTACAAATTAATAAATTTGAGCCTTCGAAAGAATTCGCCGATACTTATATATTACAAGCAACGGCATTCCATTTAGAGGGAGCGGATAAGAGAGAAGAGTCTCGTGTAGCGACATCATAGAGAGAAAGAGAAGAGATGCAAGGTAAACCATTTATCACACTCGTTGGCGCCGGTCCGGGCGATCCAGATTTAATTACTTTGAAAGGAATCAAAGCGATAAGGGATGCTGACGTAATATTATATGACGCACTAGTTAACCTAGAGGTCTTGGAGCATGCGAAACCTTCTTGTACTAAAATTTATGTTGGTAAACGTGCAGAACGTATTTCGACATCACAAGATTATATTAATAAATTGCTCGTCGACTATGCACTGACTCATGGGCATGTCGTTCGTTTGAAAGGAGGTGACCCATTTGTATTTGGCAGGGGTGGAGAAGAACTTGATTATGTGCGTCAGTTCAATATACCAACAGCGGTAGTTCCTGGAATTTCATCTTCGATCGGACTTACCGGATTACAGCAAATTCCACTTACTTATAGAGGGATTAGTGAGAGTTTTTGGGTTATCACTGGTGCGACTTCGGACGGGCACTTGTCTGAAGATTTATATACTGCGGTGAAGACAAATGCCACAGTTGTGGTCTTGATGGGACATGCAAAACTAGACCAGATTATTGCTTTGTATAAAGAAAATGGTCGTGGCGAACTTCCAATTGCTTTAATTCAAAATGGTTCACTGCCAAATGAACGAATTGCATTAGGAACTATTGATACGATTATTGAAGAGTCAAATAAGAAGACGATTGGTGTGCCCGCAATCATTGTTCTTGGAGAAGTTGTATCCAAGCACCTCGCGTTTAAGGAAATTAAAGAAAAGATACAATCACTGGCGATATAATGAATGAATTATTTCCTATTTACGTAAAACTCGATCTTATCCAAGTGTTAGTAGTAGGTGGTGGCGCTGTCGGTTTAGAGAAGTTGCAGGCGATACTTGCAAATTCGCCGCGTGCGCAAGTTCACCTTGTAGCGAAGGAAGTAAATAAAGGAATTCCTCAGTTAGTTAATGGAAATGAACGCATTAAAATTTCGGAACGTGTTTTTATGGAGAGCGATTTAGATGGTGTGGATTTAGTGCTTCTAGCAACGAACAATACGGCCTTAAACGATTACATTCGTCAACTAACAAAGGAGAAAAACATTCTTTTGAATGTTGCCGACAAACCAGATCTTTGTGATTTTTATTTAGGCTCTGTTGTTACAAAAGGCAATTTAAGGATTGGAATTTCAACCAATGGGAAATCTCCAACTATAGCGAAGAGAATAAAAGAATTTTTAAATGAGCTTCTCCCCGAAGAGATAGATGAGACCCTCGAATTAATGGGGGCTTTAAGAGATCAATTGAAAGGGGACTTTCAGGAAAAAGTTAGGGTATTGAACAAACATACAAAAGACGTTTTATCAAATAATTCATATGATAACGCAGATTAAACACGATATCGCAGATTTAGAGCCGCTTGACATTATCCGGTATATTCAGGATAATTTCGGTACGGATGCTGTTTTTTCGACCTCCTTCGGTATTGAAGATCAAGTAATAACGCATCTTATTGCCCAAGCGGGCAGTAAAGCATCAATATTCACCTTGGAGACGGGACGTCTATTCCCTGAAACATATTATGTTTGGAATAGGACGCTGGAAAAATATAAATTGCCTATAAAGGCGTATTATCCGAATACGGCTGCTGTGGAAGAAATGGTAAATCAAAAGGGACCTTCAAGCTTTTATGAATCCGTTGAGAATAGAAAGGAATGCTGTTACATTCGCAAAATAGAGCCTTTACATCGGGCGATAAAGGGTTTTAAAGTTTGGATAACTGGCATCCGTGCTGATCAATCGGCTAACAGAGAGGATATGCAGTCGGTAGAATGGGATGAGGCTAATAATATTGTTAAAATTCACCCAATTTTTCATTGGACCCTTTCAGATGTAGAAACGTTTTTAAAATCCAATGGAATCCCATATAATCCTTTACATGATAAGGGATTCCCAAGTATTGGATGTCAGCCATGTACGCGCGCTGTACAGCCGGGAGACGATTTTCGCGCCGGAAGATGGTGGTGGGAAGATAAAAGTAAAAAAGAGTGTGGATTACATGTTACAACGAAATAAATAGAAATGGATTATTTAGATCATTTAGAAGCGGAAGCGATATATATCTTAAGGGAGGTTGCCGGACAGTTTGAAAACCCAGCCCTTTTGTTTTCTGGAGGTAAAGACTCAATAACACTAGTACACTTAGCAATGAAAGCCTTCCGTCCAGGGAAATTTCCCTTTCCATTGGTCCACATCGATACAGGGCATAACTTTCCCGAAACAATTGAGTTCCGTGACTGGTTAGTTGAACAGACGGGCGAGCGACTGATTGTTGGTTCGGTGCAGCAAAGTATTGATGAAGGGAAGGCGGTGGAACAAAAAGGAAAGAACGCGAGCAGAAATTCCTTGCAAACAGTTACGCTACTAGAAACGATCGAAAAAAATGGTTTTGATGCATGCATTGGTGGAGCCCGTCGGGACGAAGAGAAAGCCAGGGCTAAGGAACGTATCTTTTCTGTACGCGATGAATTTGGTCAATGGGATCCAAAGCGGCAGCGTCCTGAATTATGGAACATTTTTAATGGGAAAATTAGTAAGGGCGAAAACGTACGTGTTTTTCCAATATCAAATTGGACCGAGCTCGACGTGTGGAACTATATCAAACGCGAAAACATCGCCTTGCCTAGCATTTATTTCAGTCACCAAAGAGACGTCGTATTAAGAAATGGCCAGTGGATGGCTTCTGATCCTGCGTTAAACGTCGATGCTGATGATATAGTTGAGAATAAATCCGTGAGATTCAGAACAGTAGGGGATATGACTTGTACTGCAGCTGTAGATTCTGTTGCAACGGAGTTAGATGATATTATAGCAGAGATCAAAGCCTCAACCGTAAGTGAACGTGGTGCTCGTATGGACGACAAAGTTTCGGAAGCAGCAATGGAAGATCGAAAAAAGCAGGGATATTTTTAGGCAATTGAGGATCATAATAACGAAATAACAAAGATGAATATATTAAAGTTTATAACGGCTGGTTCGGTAGATGACGGAAAGAGTACACTAATTGGTCGTTTATTATATGATACAAATTCGATTTTGGATGATCAGCTTGACGCTATTAAAAAGGCGAATAGGAAAAATAACGACGGTACTGTCGATTTAGCAATTTTGACAGATGGACTGAAGGCGGAGCGGGAGCAGGGCATTACAATCGATATTGCCTACAAATATTTCCAAACAGAAAGAAGAAAATTTATCATTGCGGATGCGCCGGGTCATATACAATACACCCGTAATATGATTACCGGAGCATCGAACTCTGAACTTATTATTATTCTGATTGACGCTAGAAAAGGTGTTATAGAACAAACCAAACGTCATTCGTTTCTAGCCAAGTTACTTGATTTAAAAAAGGTTCTGGTCTGCGTGAACAAAATGGACATGGTGGATTATGAGCAGGCTGCTTACGAAAATATTAAGACCGACTACTTAGCATTGGCATCGAATTTAGGTCTCAAAGATGTGGATTTTATTCCTGTTTCTGCTTTGAAGGGTGATAATATCGTACACGACTCAGAAAGGATGACTTGGTATGAAGGTCACAATCTTTTAAATTATCTAGAAACTGTCGAATTCGAAGATAACAGAAAGCAGCCATGGAGATTTCCAGTACAGTGGGTCGTGCGTCCGCAAACGGACGAGTTGCACGATTATAGAGGTTACGCTGGACGTGTTATAGGCGAGGGGTTATCTATTGGTGAAGAGGTAGTTGTTTTACCAAGTGGTGTGCGCAGCGTAGTAAAAGGTATTGAGTTTGCTGAAAAATCTCTGGAGGAAGCTCATGATGGACAATCAGTTATTGTACACCTAAGTGATGATGTTGACATTTCTCGTGGAGACACAATTGTCGCAGCGGATCGTCCGGCTTTGGCAGAGCGTAATTTCGATGCGAATATTTGTTGGTTTGATAATAAACCTCTGGATATTTCCACGGTTTATTTACTGCAGACTCATAGCGCGGTCACCAAAATAAAGATTGTTGACATCTTTTTTAAAGTTGACGTCAATACTCAAGAGAAATTATACGATAGTGAGATTAAGCTAAATGACATCGGTAAAGTTAGTATTAAAGCGGCCGGTGACGTTGTGTTCGATACTCAAAATGAATTTGCAGAGAATTCTAGAGCCATTATTATAGATCCAAGGACCAATTTAACTGTTGGCGCTATAATGATTGACAATGTAGCTTAAGAACATTCAAAGTTCGAAATATGTGAATGCCTAATAAGAGCTGAGTATGCAGTTTTTATTAGGTATTTTTCGTTGCACTAAATCATCTAAATTTATAGCTCTTGAGGACATCGGATACCGCGAGGGTAGTTTCTTTACTTTTCTATTTAACATAATATAAATTATAAGACAAATAACAATCGTTACTTATTGCTCTAATTACCCGGTATTTCAACATTATATTGTTATTTGTAGTTATAGATGTTCTGAAGATTATTGTTGGT